>CALZQA010000023.1 GCA_945828315.1 uncultured bacterium
TATTCGCTGTAACATAACTTCTTACGGAAGAAGCTGGTATTTACTCTTCCGGTAACAGTCAGATAACCAAGCTTCTGCATTTCCGCATTCAGCTCTCTGACAACCTTGTAGGCATAGGACTTGGAAACATTAAGTTCCTGTGCTACTTCGTCCACCGTCATAAAGTTCTTGCTCTCCATGTGGTTTCCCCCTTTCTTAAAAATTCTGATTTGCCGCTCTCCCTTACAGGTTCCTGACAAGTTGCCTTGTGTGGTACTTTGTCGTGTTTCCATCTTTGGTACGCTCGCTTTCGGTCTTGGCATACTTTGCCGGATGGTATCTGCTTGGACGGTCATTTAGTTTTATGCTTAACTTTTTTTGTTTAAGTCTGTGTTTTGTATAATACTAAACATTTTCCGTTAAGTCAAGTGGTTTCCAGAAAAATCTTAAACATTTTTATTTAAGTTCTTCTTGCTATCCTCATTGACACATGTTATACTATACTTAAACATTTCTGTTTTACCTAACAGATAAATGGCAACAACATGACAGGAGGCAATGCCTCTGCTCCTGCAATGGCAGTCGCATTTTCCTTCGGAAAACAAGGAGGCATAACTATGGCAATCGGGCAACGAATTCGATTTTTTCGTAACAGAAAAGGCATGACACAAAAGCAGCTTGGAGAAGTTCTCGGCTTTCTTGGCAAGACTTCTGATGTCCGTATGGCACAATACGAATCAGAAGCAAGAGTACCCAAGCATGACCTCGTAAAAGAAATGGCGGGTATCTTTGATGTCAGCACCCATGCACTTACCGTACCGGATATAGATACCTACATCGGTCTTATGCACACCTTTTTCGCATTGGAAGATATGTATGGACTGAAAATTGACGAAATGGATGGTGAAGTAGTCTTACGTCTGGATAAGTCCGACTATTCCACCTATTCCTCAATGGAAAAAATGCTCCGTGCATGGCTCGCCGAAGCTAAGAAGCTGGAAGACGGTAAAAGCACCAAAGAGGAATATGATAACTGGCGTTACAAATATCCGGAACTGGATACACACCAAATCCGTGCTAAGGTTCCTTCACAGGAAATCAGCGATATGCTTCTCGCCGGATTAAAAGAAATGGAAAAAGAAGAAAAGAAAGAAACGAAACGCAAAAAGAAAAAATAAGCATGAAAAAACCTTACCAATTTTCAGTTGTCATATCTGAAAATCAGTAAGGTTTTCTTATGCTCATAAAGTAATCTTATTCATTGAATAAGGAAAAACTGTTGCCAAATCGTTGCCAATACTTAAACATATTTGTTTGGAAGCCGCATAAATACTGGGGTCTTTTGGCGCTCCACCTTATTCAAACTCGATTGTTCCGGGCGGCTTGCTCGTCAGATCGTAGAATACGCGATTGACACCCTTCACTTCATTGATGATACGACTCATGACTTTCTGGAGTACCTCGAAGGGAATCTCCGCCGCATCTGCGGTCATGAAATCCACGGTGTTGACGGCGCGCAGCGCCACAGCGTAGTCGTAGGTTCGCTCATCGCCCATGACACCGACGGAACGCATGTTGGTCAGTGCTGCGAAGTACTGGCCGATGCTGCGGTCAAGACCGGCATTTGCGATCTCCTCGCGGTAAATATAGTCCGCGTCCTGCACGATGCGCACCTTCTCAGCGGTAACTTCACCGATGATGCGGATGCCCAGTCCCGGGCCGGGGAAAGGCTGGCGGAATACCAGATGCTCCGGAATGCCAAGCTCTAAGCCAGCCTTGCGCACCTCATCCTTGAACAGGTCGCGCAGCGGCTCAATGATCTCCTTGAAATCTACGAAATCAGGCAATCCTCCAACGTTGTGGTGGGACTTGATCACCGCGGATTCGCCGCCGAGTCCGGATTCTACCACGTCGGGATAGATCGTTCCCTGGGCTAAAAAGTCCACGGCTCCGATCTTCTTTGCCTCTTCCTCAAAGACGCGGATGAATTCCTCGCCGATGATCTTGCGCTTACGCTCCGGCTCCGTCACGCCGGCAAGTTTTTTATAGTAACGCTCCTGCGCATTCACGCGGATGAAGTTCAGATCAAAAATACCGCCTTCGCCGAAGACTGCTTCCACCTCATCTCCTTCGTTTTTGCGCAGCAGACCGTGATCTACAAATACACAGGTCAGCTGTTTTCCAATGGCTCTGGACAGCAGTCCTGCTGCCACGGATGAATCCACACCGCCGGACAATGCCAGCAGCACCTTTCCGTCTCCGACCTTCTCACGGATCATGCGAATGGACTCCTCCACAAAGGTATCCATCTTCCAGTCACCTGCACAGCCGCACACACCGCGCACAAATTTTTTGATCATCTCGGTTCCGTTCTGGGTATGCAGAACCTCCGGATGGAACTGGATCGCATACAGCTTCTTCTCCACATTCTGTGTCGCAGCGATCGGACAGTCTGCGGTGTACGCTGTCACTTCAAATCCCGGTGCAGCTTCTGAGATACGGTCAAAATGGCTCATCCAGCACACGGATTTCTCAGGCAGCCCCTCAAACAGCACGCCGTTTTTCGCATAGGTGATCTCTGTCTTTCCGTATTCGCCCACTTCCGGGGTGATCACCTTTCCTCCCAGCAGATGCATCATCAGCTGTGCGCCGTAGCAAAGTCCCAGCACGGGAATGCCCAGTTCAAACAGTTCCTTTGTATAGGACGGTGAATCCGGCTCATAACAGCTGTTGGGTCCTCCGGTCAGGATGATACCCTTCGGATTCATCTCCTTGATCTTTTCTATGTCTGTCTTATAGGAATAAATCTCGCAATATACATTGCATTCTCTGACACGGCGCGCCACAAGCTGATTGTACTGCCCGCCGAAGTCGATCACAATGACGGTCTCTCTTGTCATGTTCTTCCTCCTGCATTTCCTTATATAAGATGTAAGACCGGACGAGCATTCATCCGGTCTTTTAATCATAGCAGAGGAAAAAAGGAACTACAAGCCCTTTTTCCGATTTTCTTATTTAATTATTTTCTTCCGCGCTGCCCTTATTTACGACTGCCTTTGTCACCCATTTTCCCTGCAGAACACGGAAGACGTTCACCAGTCCGGTCAGCGTCCAGGTCAGTCCGTTCGTATACCAGACGCCCCACATGCCGACCGAGGGGATCATCATGAACATAAATGCAAATCCGATACGTCCGATGACCTCTGTCACGCCGTTCATCATGGCAAACAGCGCGTCTCCCACGCCGTTAAGCATTCCGCGCATCACATAGATGAGTCCCAGTCCGAAATACATCAGACTCGTGATGCGAAGTCCCTTGGCGCCGATCTGCACCACCTCCGGCTCATCGATAAAGATCCGCACGATCGGCTCTCCGAACAGCCACATGACGAGGATCATCAGTATGCTGAAGATTGCCACCAGCAAAACACTCTTCTTTACACCGGTGCGCACGCGGTCATACTGTCCGGCGCCTGCATTCTGCCCGGCAAAAGTTGATATTGCCAGCCCCAATGAATTGAAAGGCTGCTGCACCAGACCTTCCACGCGGCCGGTGGCCGTATAAGCTGCCATCACCGTTGTCCCGTAGCGATTGACCACACTCTGAAGCGCCACACAGGAAAAGGCGATCAGTGCATTCTGTGCTGCCACCGGAATACCGATGCGGAAACTCTTTTCCACGATCTCGCCACTGTAAGCCATATGACGTTTTTTCAGGCGCAGATATTCGTTCTTTCTATATCCGAATGCGATGGAGCCGAGCATTGCAAAAAACTGTGCGATGACCGTTGCCCACGCTGCTCCTGCCACGCCCATCTGCATGGGAACAACAAATATCAGGTCCAGTGCGATATTGAGCACACTGGCCACGCCGAGAAAAATGAGCGGCGTCTTTGCGTCTCCCAGTGCACGCAGGATCGCTGAGACTGTATTATAGCCTGCCACCACGATCGTAAAGCCGCAGACAATGCGCATATAAGTGAGGGCATCCGCAAAGTTCTCGGCAGGTGTATTCATCAAATGGAGGATCGGTTCTGCAAAAAACGCGCCGCACAGACTCATCAGCGCACCGGTTCCCAGCGTAATGTAGATCGCGTTGGCGATGATCTTTTTTACATAGTCATCCTGACCTGCGCCAAAGTACTGCGAGATCAGAATACCGATACCTGAGCCCAGTCCCAGACACAGCGAGAAAAACATAAATGTGATACTGCCGACGGAACCTACTGCGCCCAGCGCATTCGTTCCGACAAAACGCCCCACGATCACGGAGTCTACCATATTATAAAACTGCTGAAAAATATTGCCTACCAGCATCGGCAGCGTAAAACGCAAAAGAAGGTTTGTTTCATTTCCCTTTGTCATGTCCAGAACATATTGCTTTTCCATCATCATACCTCCTCTAAAAATCGAACAGCTATGACTATAGCATAATTTTAGGGAAAATCAAGCCCTCTTTTTATGTTTTTTTCAGGTGTTTTGTTTTATTTTCAGTGCAAGGAATCAATATTTCCGATGTTCCATATGCAGGTATTTTTCTTTTGTGGCAAGCCCGCCGCGAATATGTCGCTCAGACTTGTTCATATCCAAAACCTTGCGCGCTTCCGCCGCCAGTGTCGGGTTGATGAGCACGAGTCGCTCGGCGACGTCTTTATGTACCGTGGATTTTGAGATTCCGAACTGTTTTGCGGTCTGTCGCACCGTCGTATTATGCTCGATGATATAATTCGCGATATCAATTGCCCGTTTTTCGATATACTCTTTCAAAAAAAAGACCCCTCAAGAATACTTTGTTTCAGTATATGAGTATTCTTGAGGGGTTATGACCTGTTTCAATCTGTTTTTATCTCTTTACACGTGCGCCTGCGCCGCTCATGATGGCTTCTACTTCCTTCTTGCTTGCCATCGTCGTATCACCGGGTGTCGTCATTGCCAGTGCGCCGTGTGCTGCGCCGTAGTTAACAGCGATCTGCGCATCTCCGGTCGTCATCAGACCGTAGATCAGTCCGGAAGCAAAAGAATCACCGCCACCGACACGGTCCATGATCTCCAGTCCCTTATATTCATTGGAATGATAGATCTCGCCGTCTGACCAGCAGATCGCGCTCCAGTCATTGACGGTAGCCGTCTTCACCTCGCGCAGGGTAGTTGCAACTGCCTTGAAGTTCGGATAAAGCTCTGCGGCGTGGTTGATCATCTTCTTGTAGCCATCCAGATTGAGCTCCTTTAAATTCTCGTCATTGCCCTCAACCTCCAGGCCAAGGCATGCGGTAAAGTCTTCCTCATTTCCGATCATGACGTCTACATATTTTGCAACCTCTTTGTTGACCTCCTGAGCCTTCTCCAGACCGCCGATCGCGCTCCACATGGAAGGACGGTAGTTCAGATCATAGGAAACAACAGTGCCATACTTCTTTGCGGTCTTGATCGCTGCCAGAACGGTCTCACAGGACTGCTCGGAAAGTGCAGCGTAGATTCCGCCTGTGTGCAGCCAGCGTACACCCAGCTCTCCGAAAATATACTCAAAGTCAAAATCCTCAGGAGTTGCTTTTGAAATGGCTGTGTTTGCACGGTCAGAACATCCCACTGCTCCACGGATGCCGAAACCTCTCTCTGTAAAGTTCAGACCGTTACGGCAGATTCTTCCGATTCCGTCTGTCTTCATCCACTTGATCAGGGAAGTATCCACGCCGCCCTGCAGGATGAAATCCTCCATCAGCATACCTACTTCGTTATCTGCAAATGCGGTGATCACTGCTGTGTTCATGCCAAAGCAGCGTCTCAGTCCGCGGACAACGTTGTACTCTCCGCCGCCTTCCCATGCACGGAAGCTGCGTGCGGTACGGATCCGTCCCTCGCCCGGATCCAGTCTCAGCATAACCTCACCGAGTGATACTGCATCAAATTTACATTCCTTTTCCGGTTTCAAATTTAAGTTCATTTCTTCCTCCATTCTCGCGCTGCGGTTATCTTGGTCCGCTTCGCTATTATCTTGTTTTATTATTTCAGACAGATTAGCATTTATACAAGATTACTGATACCAGTAGTATTTGCCTTTTCCATCTGCCTTAACCTTGTAAAGTGCTTCATCCGCATATTTGCACAGCTCCACATATGTGCTGCCATCCTGCGGATAACGTGCTCCGCCGGCACTGAAGCTTAACGCCACTTCACCGAACTCCTCCAGCTCAATGGTCGACAGTTTCTTTTCCAGTCGCTCCATGGCGTGGTCAACATACTCCCGGCTGGAGACACTCTTTAAATATACGGTAAACTCGTCGCCGCCGTAACGCCCGACGATCCCCGTCTGGCTGAATTCCTCCAGAAGCTCTCTGGCAAATTTTTTCAGCACCGCATCGCCGTTCAGATGTCCGTATTTATCATTATAGATCTTAAAATTGTCCACATCCACAAAGATCAGTACACCCGGATCTTTTCCGTAGGTCAGCTGATCCTCAACCAGTGCGGTAAATGTCTTTTTGTTATACAGACCGGTCATGGCATCAATGCTCGACAGCTTCTCAAAATTCTTTTTCTGGGCTATTTCCATAACGATCAGAACGATACCTGCCACCACTGTTGCCAGCAGGAGCAGTCCGCCATAAGCCAGCAGCCTGTCCTGAAACCTGTTGAATGAGCCTGACATTGCCGTATCCGAAAGCTCTACCGCCAGATACCAGCCCTTCATCTTATCGATGCGCTCGTAACCCTGCGTGTAATCCACCCCGTCGATCCGGTATTGAATAGTATCTCCCTTGATGCCATTCTGCATCTTTGCAATATAAAACTGATAGTCATTCCTGCTGTCAAATTCCATCTGCGACTGTCTCAATGCAAGATTATTCCAGGTTCCGGCTACTGCATACGCACTGTCTGAACAGGCAATACAGTTCAGGGAATTGCAGTTGATCAGATAAATTCCTGCCTGACCGCCCAGGTTGCTCATGTTTGCATATTCCTGCAGCTTGTCCAGAGGAAAATTCGCGTACACCGTTCCAAAACGTTCTCCGTTTTTATACACCGGCACAAAGATCGTGATCACGATCGCTGCCGATATCCGGGACCGGAACGGATCTGTTACGATCGTCTCCTGCGCCGCCACCGCCTGCTTCAGATAGCCGAGCTTGACCATGTCCTGCTGGTCGCCCGCCTGTCCGTATACGTTCAGATCATTCGCAATGAACCCTGTACTGTGAACATCAGATCGATCCGCATATGTCTTTAATATTTCATAGACCACTTCCGGATCTTCTTCCCTGCCCTCTGCGATCGCATAGCTGACCTCTTCCACCTGTGCTACGGCATTGTCCAGCGCCACATTGACATTTTCCACAAGAAGTCCGCTGACAAGCTTTGCCTGACTTGCGTTGTATGCTTCAACCATGCTCCGTGCATCTATAAAGCCCGATGTCAGGATCAGCACACACACGATCAGATAGAAGATCAATATAATACCATACGTGCGCTTTGAACTCTTTTTTCTCCCCAATATCGCCATGCGTATCCCTTCCCTGTATGATGCTCTCCTGCGATCACTGCCCGTTAATAACTTCCTGAATGTAGAGGCTGTTCACATTGTCATGATCCACCTGCTGTACGCCAGTGTCCACATAGCGGTATTCCACTCTTCCGCCTGCGATGAGTTTGACCGCCTGTTCTACACCATAATATCCCATCGCGCGCTGCCGCTGTACGATACTTGCCGCGCGATATTCTTCTCCGGTGATCAGCTGTTTCATCTCCTCCGAATAGTCGAATCCTACCAGTGCAAGATCCGTGCGTGACCGTTGCATGACACTCCTTGCCATCCCGACAGTGGAGCCGTTGTTTAATCCGACCAGTCCCGCCAGATCCCGGTTGCTGTCCATGAATTCGTAACCCTGTTTCTCTGCCAATTCTATATCACCGTTGTTGATCTTGATATCCTCGATCACTTTCCAGCTCTTTGGTGCATAATCACTCCAGTATTCCTGAAATCCCGCCAAACGCTCCAGGATCGTCTGCGACTCCGCCACACCGATGTCGATACCGACCGACAATGCATCCGTATCTTTTCTGCCATTCTGGTGCAGGAGCTTCAGCATCTCCTTCGCGGCCAGTCGCCCCGCCTGCATATTATCGGTGGCATAGCACACATCAAACTCTTTTCCATTCAGGATCGTATCCACAAATATGAGCGGAATGCCTGCTTTTTTCACCTGATCCACTGCCTCTGCGATCTGCGGAATATCCGCCGGCGATACAATGATCGCATCGGCATCCGCCTCTACAGCATCCAGCATCAGTTCCGCCAGGCTCTCCAGATGTGATTCGCTGGGTGTGCCTGCCACATACAGGTTACACCCGTAATTTTCAGCAGAAGACTTTGCTCCTTCACGCAGCGTATCCCAGTAAAAACTGCCGTAACCCTTCGTGATGAGATAAATATCCGGTTGTCCGTTCTCTGCTTTTGGCGAAAACTGCTCGTAGACATACTCCTCCTCAGGCTGCTGCTCCTGAAGAAGCGCACAGCCCGTGAGTAAGGTCAGCATTGCCATGATCAGAACAAACGAGCACCCTTTTTTCATAACGTTTCCCCTTATGCGCGTTTTCCGCGCTTTGTCTTAATAAAAGCCCGAAATTGTTTTTTTGAATTCTTTAAAATACGATTCGTCAAAATATATCCGTGGTTTTTGTCTGTATAGATCGCTACCAGCGTCGGTTTCAGCACAATGCCCTGCACCTGTGACCAGTTTTTAAACTCCTTCTGTCCACCGAGAGCAACTTCGATGCCCTGATCATTGATCGCAAGCTCCAGCGTATCGTGATTGTCCTTCAATGATTTTTTTGCCCGCAGATACACGCCCACCGGCTGGATCACCGTAAACAGTGAAAGAAAGAATAACAGCAGGATCCGAAGCCACCACGGTGCCGTCCCCCACAGCGCATAGAGCAGCGCAGCGGAAGAAATAATAAAGATGACATTGATGATCGCCAGATATGACGAGTAAGTGTAATACATCTGCAGCTGCCACAGATCGGACGGCTGAACCTGATACTGATACTTAAATTCCATACATAACATCCTTTTTTTGATGGTCAGGACCGTTCGGCCCGCCCGTTTTACTTTTATACAGTCTTCAGATCAAATCCGAAGTACTCCACGGCATTGTTGAACGAGATGCCCTTTACGATCTCTCCCAGCAGCTTGTCATCATCCGGATACTCTCCGTTCTCTACCCAGCTGCCAATCATCTGGCAAAGAATTCTGCGGAAGTAATCGTGTCTGGTATAAGACAGGAAAGAACGCGAATCCGTCAACATTCCCACAAAGTTTCCTAATGCGGAGAGATTTGCCAGGGACTTCATCTGATTGGTCATTCCGGTATAATGATCATTGAACCACCATGCAGAACCCTGCTGGATCTTATTCTTTACACCGCCACCCTGGAAACATCCGATGATCGTACCGATCGCTGCGTCGTCGTTGGGATTCAGTGAATAAATGATCGTCTTGGGCACTTCATCCGTTGCAGACAGTGCATTTAAGAAGTCTGCCAGCTGTGCGGAAGGCGCATAGTTGTTGATGCAGTCATAGCCGGTATCGGGACCGAGCTTCTCATACATCAGTGCGTTGTTGTCACGCTTGCAGCCGAAGTGAAGCTGCATCACCCATCCGCGCTTTGCGTACTGCTTTGCCATCGCCAGCATGAATGCCGTCTTATACTGCAGATTTTCCTCTGCAGTCGTCTTCTCCCCTGCGAGTGCTTTTTTCAGGATCGCATCCAGTGTTGCATCATCCGCAGGTACATACATTACATATTCTAACGCATGGTCACTCACGCGACAACCGTTTTCAGCAAAATAATCCAGACGAACATCAAGTGCCTTCTTTAATGAAGTGAAATCACTGATCGCAACACCGGAAACCTCAGACAGCTTCTGAATATAAGCAGCAAAATCCGGCTTTTCGATATTCATCGCCTTGTCCGGTCTCCATGCCGGCAGCACCTGTACATCAAAAGTATCGTCAGCCTTGATCTTCTGGTGATACTCCAGCGTATCTACCGGATCATCTGTTGTGCAGATGAGCTGTACATTAGACTTGCGGATCAGGTTGCGGACCGTAAAATCTTTGCTGCGCAATTTCTCATTGCAAAGATTCCATACTTCCTCTGCGGTGTCTCCATTCAAATTCCCTTGAAATCCGAAATAATAACGCAGCTCCAGATGTGACCAGTGATACAGCGGGTTTCCGATCAGCTTGGGCATTGTCTCTGCCCACTTCTGGAATTTCTCGCGATCAGTAGCATCACCGGTAATATATTTCTCATCCACACCGTTGGTGCGCATCTGACGCCACTTGTAATGGTCACCACCCAGCCATACCTGCGCGATATTGTCAAACTGTCTGTCCTCCCAGATCTCCTGGGGATTGATATGGCAATGGTAATCCAGAACAGGGATCTTTGTCATATCCGCATAGTTTGCATACAGTCTTTTTGCTGTATCTGTATCAAGTAAAAAGTCTTTATCCATGAATGCTTTCATGTGTGAACAACCTCCTGAATTATTGATAAAAATGTTTATAACGTTACGCCCTGTTTGAAGATGGCCAGATCACGGTATCCTTCTTCCTCGCTCTTGACCTTCTTTCCGTTTGCGACAGCCAGCACGTATTCATAGAACTCCATGCCCAGCTCCGGTAACGTCATGCCATCCTGGAGCAATCGTCCGGCATCAAAATCGATCCAGCCGGATTTCTTTCCTGCCAGCTGTGAATTTGAGGATACCTTTACCGTCGGCACGGCACTTGCAAAAGGCGTTCCGCGTCCGGTAGTAAAAAGCACGATCTGGGCGCCGCTGACCGCCAGCGCAGTACTCGCCACCAGATCATTGCCCGGAGCACTGAGCAGATTCAGTCCTGCCACTTTGACCGGCTGCGCATAGGCAAGAACGTCCATAACCTTTGAGGAGCCGGACTTTTGTGTGCAACCCAGCGCCTTGTCCTCAAGCGTGGAAATACCGCCCTTTTTGTTTCCGGGGGACGGATTTTCGTAGATCGTCTGGTTATGGCGTCTGTAGTAATCCTTAAAATCGTTGATGAGGTGGACGGTCTTTTCAAAGACTTCCTCATTCACGCAACGGTCCATCAAGATCGTCTCCGCTCCAAACATCTCGGGAACCTCTGTTAAGATCGTACTGCCGCCAGCACTTGTCACGATATCGGACAATTCTCCGACCACCGGATTTGCCGTAATTCCGCTCAGACCGTCGGAACCACCGCACTTCATGCCAATCACCAGCTTTTCTACCGGAACCTTCGTACGCTGTACCTTTGCCGCCTCTGCAGCCAGCTCTTTCAGGAGCTTCACGCCCTCTGCGACTTCATCTTCCACATCCTGACATACCAGAAAGCGGATGCGTGTCTCGTCATAATCGCCGAGATACGGTTTTAATACATCAATATTTGAATTTTCACAACCCAGCCCCAGCACAAGCACTCCGCCTGCGTTGGGATGGTTGATGAGTCCGGCCAGCGCTTTTCGCGTATTTTCCTGATCGTCGCCCATCTGCGAGCAGCCGTAAGGATGTGAATAGGAAACGACTGCCTCGATGTTGTCACATTTTAAGTCCTGACACTGTCTTGCGATCGCGCCTGCGATAGCGTTCACACAGCCGACCGTAGGAACGACCCACAGCTCATTGCGCACGCCGACTCTGCCGTCAGAACGCTCATATCCGAAAAAGAAACGCTCCTCCTCCGGCAGTGTGCATGCACGGTTGTCGACATGTGACGGATGATACTCGTAACTCAGATCATCGCCTAGTCCTGTCTTTATATTGTGGACATGGATATGGCACCCTTGCCCGACTGCCTCCTTTGTATAGCCGATGGGGAATCCGTATTTGATGACCGGAGCTCCCGCATCCAGAGCAGTCAGTGTAAACTTGTGGCCTCTGGCGATATCCTCCGCCAGTGTCACATCTGCGCCATCCACGTGCAGTGTCTCGCCCTTTTTATAATCTCGAAGCGCTACTGCTACATTGTCAGCAGCGTTGATCTTGATAAATTCCTGCATAATCAATAAGCCTCTTTCTCAGCCAGCACCTGCTCGTAAGCAGCCTTCATGCCCTTTTCCTGGATCAGATCGTAATAGTTTTCTACCACTCCTGTCATGTCAGTGATATCTCCGCCCCAGTAATCGGTGCGCGCCATGATATCAGCAACAGAAGCATCCTTCATAAACTTCATGATCTCCTCGCCGTCATTTGCATTGTCCGTGCGGTAAAATGCGATCAGTGCAGCCATAGAGAAGGTCAGTGCCGGCGGATATGCGCCGTATTTTTCCTTGTACTCCAGAATGGTCGGCAGCACGCGCACCTGGAATTTGCTGACAGAGTTCAGCGCGATGGAGAGCAGCTGATGCTTGATGAACGGATTGGAGAAACGCTCTAAAACAGCCTTTCCAAAATTGATATCCGTCTCGGTATTTCCAAGTGTCGGAACGATCTCATCAAAAATACATTTCTTTAAGAATGCGGAAACTGTCTCGTCCTTTAAGCACTCGCCCACTGTTGTCAGTCCGTATAAGTATGCGCCCAGGACCATGGAGGTGTGTCCACCGTTTAAGATGCGGACCTTGCGCTTTTTATAAGGTTTTACGTCATCCGTCCAGACGATATTGTAGCCTGCCTTGTTGAAGGGAAGCTCGTCCTCGTGATGTCCCTCGATGACCCACAAATGGAAGATCTCAGCAGTGTCCAGACAGTTGTCCTGATAACCGATCTCCTTCCAAAGCTCCTCCGCCTCGTCTCTGGGATAACCGGTTACAATACGGTCTACTAAGGAATTGCAGAAATCACACTCCTCATTGATCCACTTTGTGAATCCTTCCGGCAGCTGCCAAAGCTTTGCATATTTTAATACATACTCTTTCAGGAATCCTGCATTATTATCGATCAACTCGCAGGGGATCAGAATAAATCCGGGAAGTCCCAGCTCATATCTCTTATACAGCAGCTGTGTCAGCTTTGCGGGATAAGACTTTGCCGGACGATCCGTCAGTTTTTCCGTACCCAGATACTCAATACCTGCCTCGGTTGTATTGGAGATGATGAAACGCATGTCCGGATTTGCAGCCAGCTCCATATAAACATCAAATTCCGTGTAGGGATTCACGCAACGGCTGATGACATCGATATGTGTGCGCTCATTAACAGTCTCACCGTTCTCAATTCCGCGCAGATACAGATTGTATTCACAATTCTGGGAACTGAGCAGCTCACACATACCTTTCTCGATGGGCTGTACAACAACTACTTTTCCCTCCCAGACTTCTTTCTCATTTAATTTATACAAAAAATAATCAACAAACCCACGAAGGAAACCTCCCTCGCCAAACTGAATAACTCTCTCTTTTGCCATTTTCTCTTTCCTCCTGAATACTCCTATTAATATTGTAGCCCTTAACAGTGTGTCGCTAAGGGCTACAAGTATATAAAACTTCTTTCAAACGATAACTGATCTTAACCGAACAAGGTCGGCAGTAACATACTGATCTCCGGAACAAAGGTGATCAAAAGCAGTGTAATGATCATGCAAAGGTAGAAGGGTAACGTTGCCTTTACTACACGTTCCATCTTGACCTTTCCAACTGCGGAACCGATGAAAAGTACGGCTCCAACCGGAGGAGTCAGAAGTCCGATACCACAGTTTAAGATCATCATGATACCAAACTGAATCGGATCGATACCGATCGATGTTGCGATGGGAAGCAGGATCGGGGTAGCGATCAGAATGATCGGCGCCATATCCATGATACATCCGAGGAACAACAGGATCAGGTTCAACAGGATTGCGATCACGTACGGATTATCGCTCAGACCGGTGATCGCATGTGCTGCCATATCCGGCACATGGAGTCTGGTCAGGCAGTTACCAAATACAGCAGAGGTAGAGATTAGGATCATTACGATGGATAACGTATTTACACAATCTCCCAATACTCTCCATACTCCCTTCCAGTCAAGTCCCTTGTAAACAAATACAGAGACGATCAGAGAGTAGATAACTGCGATAGCGGCAGACTCTGTTGCGGTAAATGCACCGCCGACAACACCGAATACAACGATAATGATTGCTGCCAATGCCCAGATGGATACACTGAGCTGTTTTAACAGGTTCTTGATAGAGAACTTCGCTCCTTTCGGATAGTGACGCTTCTTGGAAATAATGTAAGAGCCCACCATCAGGGAAGCTGCAAGCAATGCACCGGGGAGATAACCTGCGAGGAACAGAGCTCCTACAGAAATTCCACCTGCGGATGTTGCATAAATAACCATGTTATGTGACGGAGGTACCAACAGTCCCTCACAAGAAGATGTGATCGTAACTGCGGTAGAGAAATCATCGTCATATCCCTGATCCACCATCATCGGGATAAGAATCGTTCCAAGGGATGCGGTATCTGCAGATGCAGAACCGGAAATTCCACCAAAGAAATAGGATGCAACGATGTTTACCATTGCCATACCACCGGTCATCCAGCCAACACAGGCGTCAGCCAGCGCGATGAGTTTATCCGAAATACCACCGGATCCCATCAGCACGCCCATCGTGATAAAGAACGGTACTGCCATCAATGAGAAGGAGCTGATACCCTTTACCATAAACTGACACAGCGTGGACATCGGAAGTCCCTGGCTGAGCAGACAAAATACGGAAGAAAGTCCTACTGCATATGCAATCGGGAAACGAAGCAAGATCATTACCAGAAAGCTGATGAGGAGAACGGCTACTGCTGTTCCGTTTGATACTGCTGCAATTGTCATGACTCGTCGCCCCCTTTCACAAAGAATGATCTGACATGTGTATAAAGTGCCTCGATCTCAAATACGATCATTGCCACACCAGCCAGACATACCGGGAAGTACATCCAGAAACGTGACAGCCAGGTCATGCTGACATATGTACCCTTAGAACCAATGCTGATCGCATAAGTCCATCCCTGTACCATCATGATCACGGCAAGCGCCAGCACTGCGACATCAGATAAAATATCAAGTGCTTTGAGCACCCCCTTGGGCAGGAAGCGGTCCAGAGCAGTCATACGGATATGTGCACCCCGGCGGATCGCAAGTGCTGCTGAGAGCACTGCCATGTAGGACATCAGTGTCAAAATCGTCTCCTCGGTCCATGCCGGATCGGGAATAAACGGTACATAACGACCCAGCACCTGATAGGTCGTTATCAAGATATCTCCGATCAGGAGCAGCTTACAGATGACCATGACAATCTTGTCTACAGCATCATAAACCGGTCTGATCTTGTCAAGTTTTTGAAAAATTGCAGGCATTGGCAAACCTCCTCCTCATTTAATGTTCCTATACTTCTGAAAAATAACGGGCACAGAGCCAGATCGGCACTGTGCCCGTTTCACACTCACATATTCTTTTTATGAAAGAATCTTATTAGTTAGCGAAGTCCAGTAACTGCTGGTACAGGTCTGCCTGATCTGCAGTGTTCTCCTCGATGACTTTCTTACATGCATCCTGCCAAGGTGTGATATCAGGAACCTCAACAACGTTGCAGCCGTCTGCCTTTAATGCCTCAAGAACCTCTGCCTCTGCCTCTGCGGAAATCTTCTTGCAGTGCTCAGATGCAAGCTTACCAGCCTCAGTCATAGCATCCTGCTGTGCGGGAGTTAAGCTGTTCCATGCATCGTCAGTAATGATAACCTGTACAGCACCTAAAGTATGTCCGTCAAGGATCAGGTTGTTAGCAACCTCAGGGAATGCATTTGACTTGTAGTTTGCGATCGGCTGCTCAGCAGCGTCAACAACACCGGTCTGTAATGCTGAGTATAACTCACCGAAATCTACGACTGTAGGAGAAGCGCCTAAGCCCTCAACCATACCGTTCATGATCGGGTCGTTAGATACACGGATCTTTAATCCCTGTAAGCTTGAGATATCAGTCAGCTCTTTGCTAGAGAAGAAGTGACGGAAACCTTCCTCGCCATAGAACAGTCCGCGGATTCCTGAACCATTCTCTGAGGGCTCCTGTAAGAACTCCTGAGCCAGATCAGACTCAGCGAATGCCCACCAGTGATCTCTGCTCTGCCATGTATAAGGGATTGACAGTAAAGATGATTTCTTTCCGCCGTAGCTTGTTAATGCGAATGCAGAAATACGTGACATCTGGATGGTTCCTGCTCCACCGAGCATACTGTCTAATACGTCATTCTCAGATCCAAGTACACCGGATGCCTGAAGGTCGATAGTGATAGATCCGCCGGAAAGTCTCTCAACTTCCTCTTTGAACTTGCTGTCCATCTGTCCAACGATGGTATCCAGCGGGTTAACCTCTGCCATAACCAGAGTAACTGCAGGATCGTTTGCTGCAGGATACTCAGAATCTGCAGCTGCATCATCTGTAGCCTCTGCTGCATCGTCTGCTGCAGGCTCCTCTGCTGTGTCATCTGCTGCAGGCTCCTCGGTTGCTGCATTGTCTGCTGCAGGCTCCTCCGCCTTGCTCAATCCACATGCGGTCATGGAGAATGCCATGGCGCCTACCAGCATTAATGAGATAAGTTTCTTTTTCATTTTTCGTCCTCCCTAAATATAGTAGTTAGTTTTTTCGTACAGGACGGCACTTTTGGTTGTCCGCGCCGCCCTGACATGTTAGTTGATGGAATTATAATACCATGCTGACATGTTAGTGTAAAGAGGAAAAATAACCTAAATCTTTACACTTTCTTTATGCATTTTTCACAATTTTCATCTTTCGTTCACAATCCCTATGCAAAAAACCGTGCAAAACTACTCTGGCAAAGAATTTTTTTACCTTACACGTGTGCCTTTAAGGTCGCACGGATCGCACCGGGGCCCGCAAGCTCCTCTTTCACAAGCGCCTCGATCTGATCGCCGATACCGGCTGCATACAGATCCGTTCCGAAGATGTTCGCGTTAGATAAAATAGGCTTTAATTTATCACCGACAGATTCGGGCTCACCGAATTTAACTCCTTCGAGTGCTGCCTGAAGCTCTGCAAGCATCGGGTCAGGTGAAAGCTCAATTGCTTTCCCCTCATCATCCACTCCGATCAGATAACGGATCCAGCCCGCGATCGCGATCGGCACATAGTTCAGATCCTTTGCACTGCCATATTTCTCCACATAGGATTTGATCGTCTCGCCATAGCGGATGCCCACCTTCTGTGAAGTGTCGCACGCGATACGCTGGGGCGTATCGGGAATAAACTTATTGGGCAGACGCTGCTCAATGACTTCCTTTACGAAATCATCCGGGCTCAGAATTCCGGGGTCACAGACAACCTTCATGCCTTCCTTCGGACCGATACCGTTCACTAGCTTCACCAGTTCCTCATCCTGCATTTCTGCTGCAATAGAGCTGTAGCCCAGCGTGCAGCCATAAACTGCCAGAGCAGTGTGCAGTGGATTCAGGCAGGTTGTCACCTTCATGCGTTCCACCTCATTCACGGTGTTGCGGTCTGTCAGGTAAACGCCGGCTTTCTCCAGCGCAGGTCTTCCATTCGGGAATTTATCCTCAATAACCAGATACTGCGGTCCCTCTGCATTTACAAAAGGCGCAATATAAGTCTTTTTCTCTGTAATGACCGGCTGCATTGCCTCGATACCATCTGCCTCCAACGCATCCGCGATCTCGGTACTCGGGCGCGGAGTGATCTTATCGATCATAGACCACGGGAAGCTGATCTTTGATTCATCCTTCAGATAGTCCAGGAAATCAGCACTTACCAGTTCGCGGGCAAGCCACTCCTGTGCCATCGTGAGCACAGATGTCATCAACTTTTCCCCATTGTGCGAGCAGTTGTCCATGCTGACCACTGCAAGGGGCGCTCCGCAAGTCTGAAAACGATGATAGAGCATTGCTGTCACCACCGCCATCGCTCCTGTCGGAGCTTCAGGTCCTTTCTCAAGATCCGGCACCACAAACGGCAGATAGTTACCGTCTGAGCCCTTTAAGGCATAGCCCTTCTCCGTCACCGTAAAGGAGATCATCTGAAGACCCGGATCCGCAAAGATTTCCTTTAAACGGTTCCAGCTCTGCTCAGACTTCACATTTGCAGGAATTGCCTCTGCCAGTGAGCCAAGCACTTTTTTGTCGGTTGATCCGTCCGCTTTCAAAGTGACCGCCAATACCAGATTGTCATAAGGATCATAGATCTTGTTTATAATATCATAATCAAAGGTCTCTGCGCAGACGATGCCCTTGTCGGACTCTCCGTTCTCAATCAGCTTGTCTGCGATGCCTCCGATAAAAATACGGAAAATGTTTCCAACGCCAAAATGCACCCATACAGGTGCCTTCTTTGTGTTCTCTGCAATTTTTTCCACATCATAGCCAGGCACATTGATACCCGCCGCCTTCCATGAAGCGGAATCCTTGATAGCCTCGCGGCATAATTTCATGATTGTATACCTCCTCATCTCGAAATTCATTTTAGCCCATGTCGAACAGCTCCGGTGCCAGAGCGCTCATCTGCTCAATGTCTCCGATAACACGTCCCAGATGCTTTGTCAATGCAGACCGGTATCCTTCCTTATCGCCTGCTTCAACAAGACAGATCAGCTCTTCGTGGTCCGCAACCGTACGGTCTTTGTTCTGATTATCCAGATCCACAAGCAAACGGATACGACTGTAATGTGCCATCGTTGAACTGATAATGCCTGCCGCCAGTGTCTCGCCTGCCACGCGATAAGTCACAGCATGAAATTTGTTATCATTAACCAGATACTCATAAGATGATTCATGGGTTCTGGGCTGTTCGCCGATACGTTCACACGCTTCCGCAAATGTGCGCATCTCTTTGATATCCGCAGGTGTAACGTTCTTGAAAAAAGTGTCTGTCATCGCGATCTCCAACGTCTTTCGGATGAACCATTCCTGTCTGGCCCGCGCGACATTGATCTTTGAGATCATCGATTTTGACTGCGGAAAAATGTCAACCATTCCCTCACTCTGCAGCCTCACCAATGCCTCTCTGGCAGGTGTACGGCTAACGTTATAACGCTCTGCAAGCTTTGCAGCTGAAACCGGCTCCCCCGGTTTCAGCGCAAATGTCATGATGTCCTTCCTACATCTATCATAGGTCTGTTGATTGAGTGATTTATCCATTTCATACCCCTCTTACTTCAGATAAAGTCCTCTCGCATGGGGGTGAAGATATCCAGAAGCTTTACTTTTGTGAGGCAATCAATGCCGTGGGGAACATTCGGTCCGACAATATAAGTATCACCGGTATTTAATGTTACATCCTCTTTTCCCTCTTCATGAAAAACAAGACTGCCCTCGATGATATAGCCGATCTGCTCGTGGGGATGTGCATGCATCTCCCCCTTTGCGCCCGGCTCAAATAAAAGCTCCACATTCATAATGTTGTCACTGTAGGCAAGCACCTTGCGGACAACACCGCCACCCAGATCCTGATATTCTTTATCCTGATTTTTTACATACATAGTTTTCTTCCCCTGATGTCTGAATTAACCTCTGATCTTCTTTACGAGATCAACTGCTTCCTTTGTCATCTCGGCGATCTTGTCGAACTGCTTATTATCTACAAGATCAGCCTTTACCATCCAGCTGCCACCGCAGGCTGCGATCTTTCCGAATGACAGGTACTCCTCTAAGTTCTTTGCATTGATACCGCCGGTAGGCATGAATTTTACGTTTGTATATGGTGCTGCCATGGCCTTGATCATTGCAAGACCGCCTGCCTGTTCTGCAGGGAAGAACTTTAATACCTTCAGCCCTCGCTTCACACCCTGTGCCACCTCGGAAGGAGTAATACATCCGGGGAGTACAAGGATATCCTTTGACAGACAGTAGTCAACGATCTCAGGATCAAATCCGGGGCTGACGATGAACTTTGCACCTGCTGCCACTGCACGATCCACCTGATCGATAGTGAGCACGGTACCTGCTCCCACAAGCATATCCGGGAAATTCTCGGTCATGATCTTGATAGATTCTTCTGCTGCGTCCGTACGGAAGGTCACCTCCGCACACTTTAATCCGCCTTTGCAAAGCGCCTCTGCCAGCGGCTTTGCATCCTCTGCACGGTTCAATACAACGACAGGTACCACACCGTATCCTGCCAACTGCTCTAAAATATCACTCATTTTCTCTTTTCTCCTTTTTATGTTTTTACTGGGGCTGCTTTCCGATGTAAGCCAGAATTCCGCCGTCTACATATAAAATGTGTCCATTTACCGCATTTGATGCATCAGAAGCAAGGAATACCGCAGGTCCCTGCAGCTCCTCGGGCTTCAGCCAGCGGTTTGCAGGTGTCTTTGCACAGATAAACTGGTCAAAGGGATGTCTGGAGCCGTCCGGCTGAACCTCACGCAGCGGTGCAGTCTGAGGTGTTTCAATATATCCGGGTCCGATACCGTTACACTGGATGTTGTACTGGCCGTACTCAGAACAGATATTTTTGGTAAGCATCTTAAGACCACCCTTTGCAGCTGCATATGCGGATACGGTCTCACGTCCCAGCTCAGACATCATAGAACAGATGTTGATGATCTTTCCGTGACCTTTTTTGATCATGGAAGGGATAACTGCCTTTGATACGATAAACGGAGCATTTAAATCCACATCGATCACCTGCCGGAACTCTGCTGCCGTCATTTCGGTCATGGGGATACGCTTGATGATTCCGGCATTGTTTACCAGGATATCGATCACGCCCACCTCTTTCTCGATCTGAGCAACCATTGCATTTACCTGTTCCTCGCTTGTAACATCACACACATAACCGTGTGCCTCAATGCCGAGCTCCTTGTATGCGGCAATTCCCTTGTCAACAAGTTCCTGCTTAATATCGTTGAATACGATCGTTGCACCTGCCTGTGCATATGCAGATGCGATCGCAAAACCGATGCCGTAAGATGCACCGGTCACAAGTGCTACTTTTCCTTCTAATGAAAATGAATCTGTAAATGACATGATTTTTTCTCCCTTTCCCTATTTGATATGATTATTAATAACTAGCGAAGATCCGTGGTCTTGATATGATCCATATCATCAAACTCCTGGTTTTCTCCGCCCATCGCCCAGATAAACGTATAATTGCTCGTGCCTGCTCCGGAGTGGATTGACCAGGAAGGCGAGATCACGGCATCCTCATTATGCATCACAATGTGACGGGTCTCGTCACCCTCACCCATGAAATGGAAAACGACCTGATCGTCAGGCACCTCAAAATATGTATAGATCTCCATACGGCGCTCATGTGTGTGCGCAGGCATGGTATTCCATACACTTCCGGGCTCCAGCACGGTCATTCCCATACAGAGCTGACAGGTTTTTAATACATCGGGGTGAATAAACTGATTGATCACACGCTTATTGCTTGTCGCAGCATCTCCAACCGGACGCTTTGCGGCATCCGCAAGTGTGAGAAGCTTTGTCTCATAAGCCGTGTGCGCAGGTGCGCTCACCATATAAAATTTGGCGGGATGGCTGCCATCTGCAGAAGAAAACAGCACTTCCTTTGCACCCATAGTGATATAGAGGCAGTCCTTATAGTCAAGCTCATAGACCGTTCCGTCCACTTTGATGCTTCCCTTGCCTCCGATATTAAAGATTCCGATCTCTCTACGCTGTAAAATGTAATTGGTTCCGAAATTTGCGTAAACTTCAATACCATCATCCAGAGAGATCTCCCTGGTCACTGGCATGCAGCCGAAGGTAACCATACGATCAACGTGTGAATATACCGCCACAACACGGTCAGGCTGATACAGCCCGGTAATAAGAAATTCGTCGCGCAGTTCCTGTGTCGTGTAGCGCTTAACATCCTTCTGGTTTGCAGAGTATCGAATATCCATCGATGTCCCTCCTCATGAAGTAAAATGTATTTATCAACTAACATGTTACTTACTGTAATTTCATCATAGCACCAATTTTTACCTAATGCAAGCCTGAAACACGAAAAAAATTGTGCAAAATTAACCAGAAAAGATCAGATGTCCTCTTTGTAGTCCAGATCTGTCAGCTCGCCTGCCGTCTCATACACATAAGCCTCATTTTCATGCCGCAGAAATACCGATTTTCCGCCACAGTCCCCGGTGAGTGCCAGAAGTTCCGGCTCCAGTTTCACCTGAAACATGACCGGGTTCTTGTAACGTCCGTTTTCCGCCATGCATCCCACGGTCCGTCCGCTGCCTGTGACCGCACGCATAAAATCAGCCAGACTCCCCTGACTGATGTAGGGCATATCCGCCACGAGAAATGTATCATATACACCGGGATCCGTCTCTCCTGCTGCCGCAAGACCTGCACGGATCGTATAGGACAGACCTTTCGGGCTGTCCGGACTGTTCACCGCATGTACACGGGGCAGCTCCGGCTCCAGATCTTTTACATAAAAATAAATGTCTGAATGACAAGTGACCACATACAGCTCATATGTGGTCACCCCTGCAACAATATCCAGCACACGATCGAGGGCATGACGGTACATCGGCTTGCACTCACCATCCACCGTAAGGGGATAAAGCAGCTTATTTTCTCCAAAGCGGCTGCCATCCCCGCCTGCCAGATAAAAAATTCGATTAATTGTTTTTGTATTTTCCACCTTGTTCAACTGCCTCCAGAATCTTTTCCGGGGTAAACGGAAGCTCCGTCAGCCAGACACCGGTCGCCTCGTAGATCGCATGGGCGATCGCCGGAACCGGCGTATCGATCACGAGTTCACCGATCGACTTTGCTCCAAATGGTCCGCTCGGCTCGAAACTGCTTTCAAACTCCACATCCAGCTTTCCGATATCCATGCGGGATGGGATCTTATACTCCATCAACGAATTTTCCGCGATACTTCCGTCCTTCATGTAGGTCACATTCTCATAAAGCGCCATACCGATACCCTGAACAATACCGCCCTCCAACTGGATACGGGCCAGGTTTTCATTAATAACCGTGCCACAGTCCGCCACAGCCACATAATTCACAACCATTGCCTCTCCAGTCTCGATGTCAATATCAAGTTCAACCATGCCAACCATATACGGAGGTGGAGATGTGGGTGAAGAATGCGTCGCTGTCACTTGTAACGCCTCTGTGTTTCCGCACATGGATTTGGTAGCGATCTCCGTCAGACTCACTGCCTTGCTGCCATCCTCAGATCTCACAGCATCTGCAGTAAACATTACCTGTTCTTCCGGCAGTTCCAGCATACCTGCGCCCAGCGCGCATATTTTTTCCTGTAACTCCAGACAGGCGCGCTCCACCGCTTTCCCGGTAACATAGGTCGTTGAAGATGCATAGGAACCGGAATCATAGGGCGAGAAATCCGTATCCGCGCTGTACACCGTCACGTCACTCATCTCACACTCCATCATCTCCGCAACCATCTGGGCAAGGATCGTGTCACAGCCCGTTCCCATGTCAGCTGCACCGATGACAAGCGCATAACCGCCATCTTCCGTCAGACGAACCGTCGCACTGCCCACATCCACATTTGAGATGCCGGAGCCCTGCATGGCGATCGCCATACCCTTTGCTCGAACAGTATGATCATCGACTTTTGTGCAAAGGCAGGTGTCATCCCATCCGATCTTCTCCTTTGCGCGTTGCAGGCAGCGGTCCAACGCACAACTCGTAGCCGTCTCCCCATAATAGGAACGGATCACATTGCCCTCTCTGGTCATATTGATCTCACGGATCGCGACCGGGCTGATGCCGAGCCTGTCCGCCAGCTCGTTCACTGCGGATTCCACCGCAAAAATACCCTGCGGCGCGCCATAGCCGCGGAAAGCTCCTGCTGACTGCAGATTGGTATAAACCACATCATAATTAAATCGGTATGCCTGCAACTGATTGGCATAGAGGGAAATGGATTTATGCCCGGAGAGTCCGACCGTTGTAGGGCCGTGCTCACTGTAGGCACCGCTGTTGGAAAGCGTGTACATATCCATCGCACGGATGTGTCCCTGTGCATCAGCGCCGACCTTTACGTGCACCTCCATTTCATGTCTGGGAGACGCCGCGATCTGGCACTCCTCACGGGTATAGACAAGCTTGGAAGGCCGTTTTGTCTTCCATGTCACAAATGCCGGATAGATCTCCGCCACCACGCTCTGCTTCGCGCCAAAACCCCCTCCGATACGCGGCTTTGTCACCCGGATCTTTGATTTAGGTATGCCCAATGCATTGGAAACAATACGCCGCACATGAAAAATGATCTGCGTAGAACTGATCACATGCAGTCTGCCGTAGGTATCGATCTCGCAGTAGGTGCGGAAGGTCTCCATCATCGCCTGGTTATTAGCTTTACAGTGTACCGTTTTTTCAACGATCTGGCTGCACTGCGCGAATGTCTTGTCAAGATCTCCCCAGGAGTCCTCCTCATGAGCCACCAGATTACGCCGGTTGTCAGCGCCCACCGGGCATAGAGAGCGCCAGTTATCCTCCGGATGCACCAAAAGCTCATTGTCCTTTGCCGTATGGAAATCCAACACGGCGGGCAACACCTCATAGCTGACCTTCACACGCGCAAGCATCATTTCCGCCGCTTCTTTCGTCTCCGCGGCAATGATCGCCACCGGATCTCCCACGAATCGCACCCGTCTGTCCAGAAGCAGCCGGTCGTAGGCACTTGGCTCCGGATACGTCTGCCCCGCTGTTGTAAAGCGCTCCTGTGGTACATCTTTATAGGTATAGACAGCTACCGCCCCCGGTACTGCCATCGCTTTTTCCGTATCGATATCTGTGATCAGTGCATGCGCATGCGGGCTGCGCAGCAGTTTTACCACCAGACAGTCCTGAGGTGTGACATCATCCGTATACACCGCCTGCCCTGTCACAAGCTGCATGGCATCAAGCTTGCGGATCGGTTTTGTCACGACACGGTATTCCTTCTGACTGAGCTTACTCATGGCGCACTTCCCCCTTTTTAAATTCTAAATAAGAGCGGATACCTCTCAGCTGTCCTTCATAGCCTGAGCACCGGCAAAGATTGCCCGCCAGGTACTCCTTGATCTCGTCGTCGGTAGCCTCCGGATTCTCCCGGTAAAGAGCGATCGCGTTCATCATCAGTCCCGGATTACAAAAACCGCACTGTTCTGCACCTTCATCTGCAATGTAAGCACCATACTCTTCCGCTTCTTCCCGCAAGCCTTCCAGCGTCACGACCGAACGACCCTCCACACGCGCTGCCAGCGTACTGCAGCTGAGCACCGGCCTCTCATCCACAAACACGGTGCAAAGGCCACAGTTTCCGGTCTCGCATCCGCGCTTCACACTATAGCATTTCATACTGCGCAGGAGATCCAGGAGCAACGTGTCCGCGGAAATTTCCACGACGCGGGGTACCTCATTTAAAGTAAATTTCAGTTCCATCTTACGCCTGTCCTCCTTTCGTCTGCACTGCTGCTGTCTGCGCATGAACCGCCTTTTCGGTTTCCGCCAGTTCCATCACATTGCGCTTTGTCAACACTGCGATCATCTTTTTGCGGTAATCCGCGCTCGCGCGCACATTCGATCCGGTGGCAAACTGTTCTGACACCCATTTTCCAAAAGCAGCTGCCGTCTCCGGAGTGATGCCATCCTTTAGCATATCCGTCAAGTCTGCTGTGTACGCAGCTCGCATGGGTCTTGCGCCTACGCTCACACGGTAAACACCGTTCACCTTTGCAGCGCAGCAGGTCAGCACAGGAAAATCCGTCTCGGAATTTCGCACACTGCGGTAAGCAACCGCCTCCACATGCTTCGGCAAAATGACCGCCTCCAGAATATCATTTTTCAATTCCTTATCAAGCGGTGCAGCTGACGCGTACACAGACAGCGGCATCTCACCCGCATGATAAAACTTCACCTTCGCATCCAGCGCCAGAAACAGTGTCAGCACATCTGAAAAACCAAAGCGCCCGAAAATACTGCCGCCCACTGTCGCCACATTGCGAAACTGTACGCCGACAATATGGCGCAGACTCTCATGCAACGCCTCACCCAGATATGCGCGTAGCCCTTCGTGCTGCTCCAGGTCGCGCAGGCTCACCATCGCACCGATGGTAAAAGCCTCCTCTGTTTCCATGATCTGATCCAGTCCCAGATCTGAGAGGTCGATCACGCCGCCAACTGTGCGACGCTGCAGCTTCAACCATAGCATACCGCCCAGAACAACATTACTCTTTTTCTGATTTAATTCATACGCCTCCTCGAGACTCTTTACCCGATAATACTGCTTAAATTTCAGCATGGAGTTCTCCTTTTCCGGATCCCGCCGGTGTAAATCCTGTTCGGAATCTTTTGTATTTTATTCTAAATTTGTTGTATTGTCCTTCTTTGGAAGAACGATATTCAAAATGATCGCTACCACTGCTGCCGGTACGATACCGCTGCCTCCAAAGGTCAGGCGCAGCAGCTCCGGCAGATTATTCAGGAGCGCACTGTTGGCTCCCACACCGTAACCCAGACCAAGCGCCACAGACACGATCGTGATATTGCGTGCGGTCAAAGGCTCCTTGGTGATCAGCTGGATACCGCTGATCACAATGGATGAAAACATGATCACAGCAGCTCCGCCCAGCACGCTCTGCGGCATGATGGAGATCAGTCCCGCAAGCTTCGGAAACAATCCACACAGGATCAAAAATACTGCGCCGCAGGCAAGCGCCATCTGATTGACTACCTTGGTCAGCGTAACAAGACCTACGTTCTGCGAAAAAGACGTATTCGGCAATACACCAAACAACGCTGCAAATGAAGAACCGAGACCGTCACACATCACTCCGCCGGACAATTCCTTATCTGTTGCCTCACGGCTCATGCCGCCCTCCATAACGCCGGATATATCACCGACTGTCTCCACTGCCGTTACAATAAACATGATCATCACCGGCAGGATCGCACGACCGTCAAACACGAGCTTCACAGGCATCAGTTTCGGAAGTGCAAACCAACCCGCGGAACTGACCTTGTCAAAATTCAGAACCCAGGCCTTGGTGTACTCCACACCGTCCGCGTTAACTGCGGTCGTCGGGAGTACCATTCCCATGATAAAGCAGACAATATATCCCACAATAATACCGATCAGGATCGCAGAAGAACTCGCCATGCCCTTTGCAAAATGCTTCACAGCGAGAATGACAACCAGAACGATGAGTCCCACAAGCAGATTTTCCAAAGAGCCGAAATCCGAAGCATTGTTGCCGCCGCCAAAAGAATTGACGCCGACACTGATCAGCGACAGACCAATCGCCAAAACGACCGTACCGGTCACCACCGAAGGAAAAAAACGCCGCAGCGGCTTTAAAAAAAAGCCCAAAACCGTCTCAAACAATCCGCCGATCACAGACGCACCCATGATGGCCCCGTAGGCCAGCACACCGCCGCCCATGCTGGCAGCCACGCTGCTGAACACGCCGATAAAGCCGGAGCTGGTTCCCATAATGATCGGCACCTTTCCGCCTACCGGACCGATGGAAAACAACTGCACCAGTGTCACGATACCGGCAACTACCATCGCATTCTGTAACAGCTGCACATATACAGACGCGAATTCCGAACCAGCACCGATCCCACAGGCGCCACAGATGACAATGAGAGGGGTCAGATTTCCCACAAACATCGCCAGCACATGCTGCAAACCGTAAAGAATCGCCTTGCCGGTCGGAATCTTGCCGTAAAACTCATAGGGTGACGTGTAGTCATTTTTCTTTTGCATAAATAAACTCCTTTCATAACTGCCCGGTTTCCGCGCAATTCTGTCATAAAAAATTCCCATAAGTATGTTTAATCATAGCATACTTACGGGAATTTTAAAAGCAATAAACACTACTTACTTTTTATCAGAATACGGTCCAGGATCCGGTGTGCCACATCAAGCTTTGACATGATCGGCAGTTCCTCCATGCCGTCCGGGCAGATCAGCGTCACCACATTCGTCTCCGTTCCAAAGCCGGCGCCCTGCGTGCGCAGATTATTTGCCGCGATCATATCCAGATTCTTTTTCTTCAGCTTCTGTTCGGAATTCTCCAGCAGGTTCTCCGTCTCCATCGAAAAACCGCAGATAAACTGGTCTGAGCGCTTGCGTGCGCCAAGTGTACCCAGAATATCGGTGGTACGGGCGAGTTCCAGTACATTGTCGCCCTCTTTTTTCTTGATCTTGTGATCCACAAACTTTTTCGGGCGATAGTCTGCCACAGCTGCTGCCATGACGAGGATATCCGTATCGTCAAAACGTTTCTCCACCGCCTCAAACATATCCTGCGCACTGACGACAGGCACAACATCCACATCCAGCGGCGGTTCCAGATCTGTCGGCGCACTCACCAGTGTCACCTGTGCTCCGCGCAGCATCGCCGCTTTCGCCAGTGCATAACCCATCTTTCCGGTAGAGTGGTTTGTCAGATAGCGCACCGGGTCCAGCGCTTCCTGCGTCGCCCCCGCAGTGATCAGCACTTTTTTCCCTGCAAGATCCTTTTCACAAGCGATCTCCGCCTCAATATATCCAAATAACGTTTCCGGCTCCGGCATTTTTCCGGCTCCGGTATCCCCACAGGCAAGATAGCCGCTGGCAGGCGCGATCACCTTCATGCCATATTTTTGCAGCGTGTAGATATTGTCCTGAACAATAGGATTTTCGTACATATTTGTATTCATGGCAGGCGACACGAGGATCGGCGCCTTGCAGGCAAGCAGCGTCGTCGTCAGCATATCATCCGCGATCCCGTGCGCCATCTTCCCGATGACATTCGCACTGGCCGGTGCGACCAGAGCGACGTCCGCCCGCTTCGCCAGCGATACATGCTCCACCTGAAACTCAAAGTTCCGGTCAAAGGTATCCACCAGACATTTATTCCCCGTCAGCGTCTCAAAAGTAATGGGATTGATAAAGTTCGTAGCATTTTTCGTCATGATCACATGGACATCCGCATGCTGCTTGACGAGCATGCTGGCAAGCGATGCGATCTTGTATGCCGCAATACTGCCGGTCACACCCAAAAGAACCGTTTTATCCTTTAACATTTACGCCTCCTGCATATCTTCGAGTCTGCCATGCTTCTCGTAGTTCGTAATGCGCTCCACATGATTGTTCTCATCCACAAAGACAACGGTCGGCTTGTGGTCCTTCGCCTCCTCCGGTGTCATCGTGGCATACGCCATGATAATGATCTTATCCCCGGTGGAAACACAGCGGGCCGCCGCGCCGTTCAGGCAGATCATTCCGCTGCCGCGCTCACCTGCGATCGTATAGGTTTCAAAACGACTGCCGTTGTTGATGTCCACGATCTGCACCTTTTCGTATTCCAGAATGCCGGAAGCCTCCAACAGCGCCTCATCCACCGTGATGCTGCCCACGTAGTCCAGCTCCGCCTGCACGGCCGTCGCGCGGTGGATCTTTCCTTTCAAAAGTTCGATGTTCATATAGCTTTTTCCTCTAAATCATAAAGTTATCAATTAATCTCGTTTTTCCAATATATACTGCCAGTGCCACTAACATCGGCGCTTTCACGGTATCGATCTGCTGCATGGTCAGACCGTCCACTGCTTTCACATAATCAATGCGCGCCAACGGCTCCTTCTCGATCAGTGCGCTCATCTCGGAAACGACCTTTTTCGCATCGGTCTCGCCTCCTGCCACCAGCTCCTGTCCAAGCTTTACGGCTTTTGACAGTACAAGTGCAGCCTGACGCTCCTCCGCAGAGAGATAAGTATTGCGGGAGCTCTTTGCCAGACCATCCTCCTCCCGCACGATGGGACAGCCAATGATCTCCAGATCCATGTTCAGATCCTGTACCATGCGCTTGATGATCGCCAACTGCTGCGCATCCTTCTGTCCAAAATACGCCCGGTCAGGCTGTACGATATTGAACAGCTTGTTGACGACCGTACACACGCCGCGAAAATGTACCGGACGAGAAAGCCCGCATAACTCCTCGGTCAGCACAGACATATCCACGTACGAGCAGAAGCCGTCTGTGTACATCTCCTCCGGTTCGGGATGAAAGATCAGATCTGCGCCCAGTGTCTCGCAATAAGCGCTGTCCTTGTCCAGGTCTCTGGGGTAGCTCTCCAGATCCTCTCCCGGTCCGAACTGCATCGGGTTGACAAAAATGCTGACAACGACCTTGTCATTCTCCTTGCGCGCACGGCTGATCAGACTGCCGTGTCCCTCGTGTAAATAGCCCATCGTCGGGACAAAGCCGACGCTGCAGCCCTCTTTTTTCCATGCTTTTACCTGTGTTCTAACTTCATTTATCGTAGTTGCGATCTGCATTGTTTTTCTCCTTTAATATAATTTCTCCAGCACATCATCTGCAATGCCGTAGGTCTGTGCCTCGGTGGGGAATGTGCCTGCCTTTACCTCTGCGGTGTAATCCGCAAACGCGCCCTTCATGATCTCGCCGACCTCTGCGAAATGCTTCACAAATTTCGGCACATAATCGGAAAACATCCCGAGCATATCCTGATATACCAAAACCTGTCCGTCACAGCCTGCACCGGCACCGATGCCGATGGTCGGAATGGAAACAGACTCCGTGATCTTTGCTGCGATCGCTGCCGGTACACATTCCAGAACAACCATTGATGCTCCGGCTTCCTCCACGCGCTTTGCGTCATCGATCAGCTTCTGTGCCGCTTCCACAGTTTTTCCCTGCACCTTAAACCCGCCAAATGCATTGACAGACTGCGGTGTCAGTCCCAAATGAGCGCACACGGGGATAGACGCATCCACGATCGCGCGAATCTGCTCGCAGACAGTGGCTCCGCCCTCTAATTTCACGCCGTTGGCACGGCCCTCTTTCATCAATCTTCCGGCATTGGTAACTGCATCATAAATCGATGCCTGATAAGACATAAACGGCATGTCAGCAAGAATAAAGGCATTCTTCGCGCCTCTTGCCACAGCCGCAGTGTGATGGATCATTTCGTCCATAGTGACAGACAGGGTATCCTCATAACCGAGCATCACCTGTCCAAGTGAATCTCCGATCAATAAAACATTGATCCCCGCCTCGTCCATCAGCTTTGCCATGGAATAGTCGTAACAGGTCAGCATCGTGATCTTGTCTTGGCTTTCCTTCTGCTTACGAAGCGTCAAAACAGTGTTCTTCATTATTAAATTCCTCCAAAAAAAGTGGTACAGTCCCGGTGAACGGGTACCGTCCATCGGTCACTATACCACCATTTATTGGAATTGTAAATATCATTTTATCTTAGTATTTTCTCAGGATGTCGACGGTGTGAGAGCTCGCCCCCAGCAGTTCCGCGCGCTCGCAGTTCTTCAGCTGATACTGCAGGAAAAGGCCGAAGGTCGCATCATCCATCGCATTTAAGACCGGACGAATGTAGTCCGCCGGTCCATCCGGCGCAATGATCAGCTCACGTTTCAAGCCGACCGCCTCATTCAACGCATCGATCTGCTCTAAACGCACATAATCATACAGCTCATTTTCATTATGGAGGATTTGAAAATCATCCGTCAATTCGCCGTTTTGTACGCGCTCTACGATATGATCTTCCATAAAACCGTACTTGATCACGCTGTAATCATTCATAACGTACGCCACCATGATGATCCCGCCCGGTCTGGTGACGCGCTTTGCCTCAGAGAGCGCCTGTATCTGGTCTGCATCCGAGTGCAGGTGATACATCGGCCCGAACAGTAATGCCAGATCAAAGCTGTTGTCCGCAAAACGCTTCAGCTTCAACGCGTTGCCCTGATATGCCTTCACGTTTGCGCCCTTCTGCTTTAAGATGCCGAGATTATATTTCACCAGCTCCACGGCTGTTACATCGTATCCTTCCGCTGCAAGCGCCACACTGTAGCGGCCGGTGCCGGCACCGATGTCGATGATCTTCAATGGCTCCGTCTGCCGGTTTTCCACATGCCCGGATGCCGCCTGACCCGGTTCCACATCAGCCTCGCGTTCTCGCTCCAGCAACTCCAGATATCGGTGAATATAGTGCATCGTCGTGTGATACTCCACCTGTCCGTGGCGGCTCTGCAACCGTTTTTCCTCATTAAATTTATTATAGTAGGCAACCAGATCCGTCATCCGTTCTCCCTCGCACGCTGAAACAGATAACCATAACACAATGAGCCGACTGTATTACCAGCGATCATCGCCAGATAATTCACATAATTGCAATCCAAAAACAGCAGCATGGACGCATTGGCGATGCAGTGCTTAAAGCCCGCCAGAATAAACACCATCACACAAAACAGTGTGATGACTGTCTCGGCGACCATATTTTCTCTCCGATAAGAAACCGTTGCCACCGTCATGAGCACACCACAGAAGATCGCGCCCAAAAAGCAGCTCATCACGCTCTGTGACGAAAGCGTCTGCGCAGTCTGTGTGATCTTTTCCGCAAAATCTGTGTTTGCAATCATGTACAGTTTCACCACAAGCATCACACCTATAATGTTGCAGATAATACCTATAAACAGATTCAAAATCTCCTTTTTCTTGTCCGGCGCGGTCCAGACAATGCCGATCTTTCCTGTGTACAGATAAAATCCGTTATGTAAAATACATAGCAAGCCAAGCCCGAACAGCAGCGCACCCACCATCCGGTTCTCACACATTGCATTGATCACATCGCCAATGCCGATCATGATGCCCGCCAGAAATGCCCGGCTAAGAAATGTAAGTTTTTGATTCATTTGCTTATGTACCTCTCATTCATGTTTTCTGAAAATCCGCCCGTTTTGTGTATTATTCCGTTTTCAATCAATAGATCCGTCGATTTTCAGTCAGATAGTCAAGAAACGCCGCGCAGCCCTCTGACACATCCCGATAGGTCGCGTCAAAATCACCCGTGTACCACGGGTCTGCCACGTCGTTTCCCTTTCCGGCAAAAGTGAGCAGCTTGTAAATCTTCCCCTGAGGATCGCTTCCTCCGGCGATCCGCGTCATGTTGCGGATATTTGCCGCGTCCATGCCGATGAGGTAATCATAATATAAGTAGTCATCCCGTGTCAACTGTCTGGCTCGATGCGGGATCACCGGAATTCCCACCTGTGCCAGCTTATTCCTTGTCCCATAATGCGGCCCATTGCCGATCTCCTCCCGGCTCGTCGCCGCAGAATCAATCTCAAATTTGTCTTCTAATCCTGCCTGTCTTACCATATATGTGAAAACAGATTCTGCCATAGTGGAACGGCAGATGTTGCCGTGGCACACAAATAATATTTTAATCATGCCTTAAAAACTCC
>CALZQA010000024.1 GCA_945828315.1 uncultured bacterium
GGCCACCGTACCGGGATTTCGGAAAATATCAGCCGTCCTGCCATAGCCGGTCTGTGTCCCGTTTTGCAGTATCAGCATATTGCTGCAAAAACGATAGATCTCATCCCTGCTGTGGGCAACCATCAAGATGTCCTTGTCATAACTTCCCAGAAGCTCCAGCAATTCCAGCTGCAGACGCTCCTTCAGATAAGCATCCAGAGCAGAAAAAGGTTCATCCAGCATCAACACTTCCGGCTCCGATGCGAGAATGCGTGCCAGGGCAGCTCTCTGCTGCTGACCGCCGGACAGTTTCCCCGGATAACTGTTTTTGATATCCTCGATATGAACCAGCTTCATGTAATACGCCGTTCTTTTTTCTTCTTCCTCCTTCGGGAGCTTTTGGCCTTTGCTCAGATTTGAATAATGGATCGCCGTTATGATATTCTGCTCTACCGTCATATCAGGAAAAAGCGCATAATCCTGAAACAGATAGCCCACCCGACGCTCCTGTACCCGGACATTGATCTTCTTTTCCGAATCGAATAATACCCTGCCATTTAAAACGATACGCCCCCAGTCCGGTGTTTCAATCCCTGCGATACACTTTAACGTCATGCTCTTTCCGCACCCGGATGCCCCCAGAATGCCGGTGATGCCATCCGAACTGTCAGTGTCAAAAGACACTTTCAGTACCATATCCTTCAACTGTTTTTCAATATCCACCGCCAGGCTCATACCGATTTCCGTCCTTTCAGATTCATGCCTGCCACAATAAGCAAAGATACTGCTACAATAACCGCCACATATTTTCCCGCTGTCTCCATGTCTCCTGCTGCCACTTCGGAATAAATTGCCAGTGGAAGCGTCCGGGTTCTACCCGCGATATTGCCGGCCAGCATCACCGTTGCCCCAAATTCTCCCAGGCCTCTGGTAAACGCCAGCACGCCGCCGGAGACAATGCCCGGTCTGGCTTGCGGAATAATGATCTTCCAGAAGATCGCCCGCTCACTCATTCCAAATGTCCTTCCTGCATAGATCAGATTCTGATTTACCTGCTCGATCGCTCCTCTTGCGGAGCGGTACATCAGTGGAAACGAGATCACCACGGCGGCAATCACCGTTGCTTTCCATGTAAACACGATCTTACACGAAAAAATCCGCTCCAAAAAGATTCCTATCGGTCTTTTTGAGCCGAATATATATAACAAAAAAAATCCCGCCACAGTTGGTGGGAGAACCAGCGGAAGTGTCAAAATTCCATCGATCCACGCTTTCATCCGCTCGGAATGCAGGCTGACCACGATACGGGCAGCCCACAATCCAAGGACAAATGTAAAGGCCATTGAGACAGTTGCTGTTTTTAAAGATATCAGAACCGGATTCCAATCCATTACAAATACCTCCTGTATCTATCGGCCTTTTAGTGATTCATTGTAAAACCGGCAGCTTCAAATACTGTGGCTGCTTCCTCTGTCTGAAGGAAATTCAAAAATGCCTGTGATGCCTCCGGGTTCTGTGATTCCGCCAGCATTGCTACCGGATAGATAACTTCCTGGCAGCTTCCCTCCGGTGCCTCTGCCACAACGCTGACCTGATCTGCGATCGATGCCGCGTCCGTCGCATACACGATGCCTACCTCTGCACTGGACGCCGCAACCCAGTTTAACACCTCTGTCACATTCGTGCCGAGGCTTAATTTGCTCTCTACCTGATCCCAGAGTCCGAGATTTGTCAACGCCTCCTGTGCGTACTGTCCTGCGGGAACACTTTCCGAATCACCGATGGCGATCATATCTGCATTTACGATCTCTTCAAAACTTGAAAAACTGTCCTCGTTTCCTGCCGGTACGATCATGACGATTTTATTCTCCAGCAATTCAACCATCGTATCATCTGCGATCATTCCTTCTTCACTTAAGGCTGTCATCTGCTTTGTAGCTGCTGAAAAGAAAACATCAACCGGTGCTCCCTCTTCGATCTGCGTCTGCAGCTTTCCGGAGCTGTCGTAGCTTCCCTCGATCACCACATCCGGATACTGCTCGTTGAACATCGGGATCAGCTCCTCCGTAAATACTTTTTCCAGACTGGCTGCTGCCGCGAGTGTCAACGTACCGCCGACTGCTTCCGTTTCCGCCTCAACATCTGCCTCCTGCGGAGCTTCCTTCTCTGCCCCTGACGATCCGCAGGCTGCCAGACCGAGTGCAGCGGACATCGCCAGAATTACTGCACTGATCTTTTTGATCTTTACCATTTTTCTTTTCCTCTCCTCCGTTATTTTTCCGCACAATTATGAGCGGTTCCTTTTAAAATATCCAATCCGTGTTTTAACGGGTCTATGATATACTCCAGACATTCCCGTACCGCTTTCGGGCTGCCCGGCAGATTTACGATCAACGCCTCCTTGCGGATCCCGGATACACCCCGTGAGAGCATCCCTCGCGGCGTGATCTGCAGGGAACGGTATCTCATCGCTTCCGAGATCCCGTTGGCATTGCGCTCTATAGCTTTTAACGTCGCCTCCGGTGTATGATCTCTCTTTGAAAAACCCGTGCCTCCGGTAGTCAGGATCAGATCGGCCCGGTCTTCATCGCACAGCTTACAGAGAAGCTGCGTCAACGCATCTTCGTCATCCGGAAGGATCGTTGTAAATACTGCTTCGAAGCCGTTATTTTCGGCAATCTCCACGATCACCTTACCACTCTCGTCGATCCGCTCTCCCTTTGATGCGGTATCGCTCAATGTAATGACTGCTATACGATACATGATGTTTCTCCCTCCTCAATGATGTCAAAGCGATCTCCCTCCGAGACCGTTCCACCATGCAGAACTCTCGTAAAAACGCCGTTTTTCGGCATGATACACTCTCCCATTTTCTGAAAGATCTCACAGCCATGATGACATTCTTTTCCAACCTGTGTCAGTTCCAGTACCGCGTCATTGCACCGAAACCGTGTTCCCACCGGCAAGGTGGCAAGATCCAGTCCGCTGATCACCAGATTCTCTCCGAATGCCCCGTCGGTAACATCTGCCCCCCGGTCATTAAATTCCCGAATCTTCTCATAGGACAACAGAGACACCTGCCTGTGCCATTTTCCCGCATGGGCATCCCCCTCGATCCCCCAGTCCTCGATCAGTCTGGCAGTATGAATATTCGTTTTCTGAAAACCTCGCTTTTCGCTGATGCATACAGCGATCACCTTTCCCATGTCAACCTCCGATCTGCGACATATAATGCTGCTCCGGATTCGTTTCTCCGGCTTTCTCCGTAAAATGATGGCCTTGAGGTTTGCCAAAAACCTCCTCCCGAATGCTCCGCAACAGCTGCTCGTCATCCGCTCCGTTCCGCAGCATGTTCTTTAGATCAACATCCGCTTCATATTGAAGACAGGTCTTTAAATATCCATCCGCAGTCAGCCGGATCCGGTTGCATTCACTGCAGAATTTATGGGATATGGCACTGATAAATCCGATATTCCCCTGAAATCCCTGAATATGATAATAATGCGCAGGTCCGTTTCCAAGGGCTTGTCCACAGGGTGTCATTTTTCCATATGCGCACTCCAGCCTTTGGATCAGCTCCGCTTCCCTGATTCCCTCCGACTGTTTCCCGAGACCGATGGGCATCATCTCGATAAAACGCACATTCAGCCTTTGATCCTTTGCCAGTCCTGCGATGGCAAGGGCATCATCCACATGATCTGCCACGGGCACACAATTGATCTTCACGTTCAGCTCCGGAAATGTCAGTGCAAAACAAATGCCCGCCAGCACATGCTCCAGTTTGTCTCTGCGGGTGATCTCCCGAAAACGTTCCTGATCCAGTGTATCAAGGCTGATATTCACCCCATCAATGCCGGCCCGGACCAGTTCCGCCAGCTGTTCTGTCAACAGGATCCCATTGGTGGTCAGCGTGACGCTCTCCATTCCACAATCCGCCTTCAACATCCGCACCAGCTCCGCAATGTCTTTCCGGGTCAACGGCTCCCCGCCCGTCAGCTTCACCTTTCGGATGCCCAGTGCAGAAAAGATCCCGCACAGCCGCCGGATCTCCTCGTAGCTTAAGATCTCCTCGTGAGGCAGGCTATGGACGCCCTCTTCCGGCATGCAGTACACGCAGCGCAGATTGCAGCGATCAGTGACTGAGATGCGGATATAATCAATGCTTCTGTTCTGCGCATCCAGCACCGGACCTGCCCCCCTCCTTGTGCATCAGGTGTATGTCGAAGATCTCCATACTCCGATCCATTGCCTTACACATATCATAAATGGTCAACAATGCCGTACTCACTCCTGTCAAAGCCTCCATCTCTACACCGGTCTTTCCTGAGACCTTTACGGTACAGACTGCCTCGATGGTAAGCTCTTTTTCATATATATGGAAATCGATCGTACTCTTGTCCAGACATAGGGGATGGCACAGTGGGATCAGGTTTGGCGTCTGCTTTGTACCCATAATGCCTGCCACACGCGCAACTCCCAGAACATCTCCTTTTTTTGCCGTTCCATGGACGATCGCCTCCATGACATCCGCATTGACCCGGATCTTGCCACCGGCAACGGCGATCCTGTCTGTGACACTCTTATCCGACACATCCACCATGACCGCATTTCCATGTTCATCAAAATGATTCAGTTCCGACACCATTCTTTCCCCCGTTTCAGCTCCCGAATGAGCAGTTTGGATATCTGCACTCCTGACAGCCAAGGCAGAGCCCGCCATGACCGAGTACAGACAGATCCTGTGCTTTGATCCTCGTACCGGTGACGATCCTCGGCAGTACAATATCAAAAACAGTCGTATCTGCATACATCACGCAGCCCGGCAATCCCATGACCGGAGTCCCGTCTTCAAAATACCCGAGCAAAAACATCGCACCCGGAAGAACCGGCGCTCCATAGGTGACGATATCCACCCCGGAGGCTTTGATCGCGCCAGGTGTTCTGTCATCAGGATCTACACTCATGCCTCCTGTACAGAGGATCATGTCCAACCCTTTCTTCTTCATTTCCAGGATCGTCTCTGTGATCTTTGCCCCATCATCGCCGGAATAGACATGCGCTTTCACCTCAACGCCATACTGCTTCAGCTTGTCTATGACCACATCCGAAAAGGTATCCTCTATGATCCCCTTTAATACTTCATTTCCGGTAGTGATCAGTCCTGCCGTTTTCAGCTTGTAGGGCACCACCTCTACGATGGGTTCCTCGCCTGCACATCGTTTGGCTTCCTCCATCTTCTCCCTTTCGATGACCAGTGGGATGATCCTGGTCGCTGCCAGCTTCTCACCTTTTTTCACCGGAATATAAGAACGTCTGGTAGCGATCATCATATTGCCGAGGGAATTGACCGCCAGCAGCTTTTCCGCATTGACCTTAAGCATCCCGTCACATTCCGCCCGCAGTTCAATCTTCCCTTCCTTTGGCGCATTGGAAGATGTATTTCTGCCCAAGCAGATCTCCCTTAAATATTCCACCGCCTCATCCTCATGGAGCATATGCTCATTCTTTTCCCACACATACAGATGCTCTTTTCCCATGGATAACAGGACCGGGATGTCTTCCTCTGTCACGATATGTCCTTTGCGGAATCTGGCATCTTTCGTAACCCCCCGGATGATCTGTGTCATATCATGGCACAAAACCTGTCCCACTGCTTCCGTCGTCTTTACCAGCTTCACGTCCATACCCCTTTCTCTTCGCGTCTGCATCCGGATCGCAAAAAATCCGCTATACCAAAGTCTTCTCCTTAGTATAGCGGATTTTCGGTTAAATTACAACGAATCGTTCAGCGTCTTATTCTATGACTTTTTGCGAATCCTTTGCCGCTGCGAAAGAGGCATGCGTCATTGATGTGCAATTTTATAACAGGGATGGACGTCTCTTTTTACAGGTGGAAAACCCCTGCAGGGATGACATTCCATTTGAAAATGGAATTCCGGTATCCAATGAACCGGGTCACGGCATTGGCGTGCAGAGCATCTGTGCCATCGTCGAACGCTACGGTGGCCTGTATACGTTTCTGGTTCAGAATCATCATTTTATCCTGCGCCTGTCGATTTAATATATATTTGGTTCAATTTGTACAAAAAAGGACCTCTGCCATATGCAGAAGTCCTTTTTAACCTCATCTTAGTCCTGAACGTAGGGCATCAATGCTACGTGACGTGCTCTCTTGATGGCAACGGTCAGTGCACGCTGATGCTTTGCACAGTTTCCAGTGATTCTTCTGGGAAGGATCTTACCTCTCTCAGAGATATATCTCTTTAACTTGTTGGTATCCTTGTAATCAATTACATTATCTTTTCCACAGAATACACATACTTTTTTTCTTCTGTGCATCGGGCGTCTCTTTGCGGGAGCGCCGTCTCTGTCACTCTTATTGTAAGGCATAGCTCTCTACCTCCTGTTTTGATTCATCTTGAACATGAACAGTTCAAGAAGCTTGTTTTAGTTAAACGGTAATTCTTCATCAATACCTTCGGGGATATTCATGAAGCCGTCACCTGCATCACTGGGTGACGGTCTGTCAGCAGGAGCAAATCCACCACCGCCATTGTTCTGGCTGGCATTCTTGCTCTCAGCAAACTCCTGGTCCTCCACAACGACATCAGTCGTATATACACGCTGACCATCCTTGTTTGTATAAGAGCCTGTCTGAATTCTTCCCGTCACAACTACCTTTGTTCCCTTGCGGAAATACTTCTCTGCAAACTCACCGGAACGACCGAATGCAACACACTGAATAAAATCAGCGGTCTGCTCTCCGTTCTGATTGCTGCGACTCTGGCGTCGGTCTACTGCTAACGTATATCTTGCAACTGCTGTTGCGTTCTCTCCCTGAGAGTAACGAACCTCAGGATCACGGGTCAGACGACCCATCAAAATAACCTTATTCATTCGGTTCTCCTATTCTATTTCTCGTCAGTTCTAACACACAAGAAACGAAGAACGTTGTCCATGATGCGGACGTTGCTTTCAATCTCTGCCGGAGCAGTAGCCTCTGCATCAAAGTGAATGAAGTAGTAGAAGCCTTCGCTCATCTTCTGGATGTCATAAGCTAACTTCTTCTTGCCCCAATCCTCAACATCAGTAATAGTTCCGCCTGCGCGAGTGATGTACTCTTTCGCCTTCTCCACAGTAGCGGTTCTGACTTCGTCTTCGATCTTGGCATTCACAATGAGTGCTAATTCATAATTGTGCATCGTTTTTACCTCCTTTTGGTCTCTGGCCCACTCTCCTCTTAATCCTTGGAGTGAGCAAGGAAACATAGTTCACGAGTAGGTATTTTATCATGTTTTCTCCTGTTTTGCAAGGGTTTTCTACAAAAATTTGCAAATACACCGAACCTCCACGATACCACCTGCTGTTTTCCCTAAAAAGGTATAATACCAACTGCTACTCCGCATTTTTCAGCGCTTTGGTGTTCTTCTCCACGAGCTTACGCGCGATCATGATCTGATGCCCGCAGCCCTGACACTCCAAGCGAAAATCCGCGCCCACGCGCAGGATCTTCCAGTCATGGCTGCCGCACGGATGCCCTTTCTTTAATGTAACGATATCTCCTACTTGATAATCCATGGTTAAACCTCGATTCTTCCGAAAACCGCACCGAGCCCTTCCTGAATGACCAGATCCGCACGGCTGTCCATCGGTGTCGCGGATTTGTTTATCAAAACAAGCTTGTTGCCGCGGTAATAGTCGATCAATCCTGCTGCCGGATACACGGCAAGCGACGTGCCGCCGATGATGAGCATGTCCGCATGGCTGATATAGTAAACAGCATCCTGCAGTGTCTGATCGTCCAGCCCCTCCTCATAGAGCACCACATCTGGCTTTATTTTACCGCCACACGCATCACAGACCGGCACCGGGTCCGGCGACTCCAAGATATACCGTGCATCAAACAGCTTTCCACAGCGCTGGCAGTAATTGCGGTGCACGCTTCCGTGCAGCTCCAGCACACGCTTGGAACCTGCTGCCTGATGCAATCCGTCAATATTCTGTGTGACGACTGCTTTCAGTTTGCCCGCTGCCTCCAGCTGCGCCAGCTTCTCATGCGTCACATTGGGCTTTACATCGAGACACAGCATTTTATCCCGGTAAAACCGATAGAACTCTTCCGGTTTCGCCATATAAAAGCTATGGCTGAGTATCGTCTCCGGAGGATAGTCATATTTCTGATTGTATAATCCGTCCACACTGCGAAAATCCGGTATCCCGCTCTCCGTACTGACACCTGCTCCACCAAAAAATACGATATTGTCCGACTCCTTTACCATCTGTAAAAATCTTTCCACTACCTCTGACATCATCCTTTGCCTCCTTTACAGATTAAATATCTGTCTTTATCATAATCCATTTTTTCATGTCTTGCAACGACTTGCCCAGCAAAATCCACGGTTCTGATCCCAGGGGGACATGACTTTACTTCCCGCCGTTTTTTCCGGCACACATCATCTTGCACAAAATGACCGCCGTCAACGTACTCACCAGCGTCGCCACGATCCCCGGACCGACGATCGCCGCCGGATTCACGCTGCCGTACTGGCTGCGATAGGCGATCATATTGACCGGTATGAGCTGCAGGGAGGAAATGTTCAGCACGAGAAATGTACACATCTCCCGACTGGCGATTCCCCTTTTCTCCCCGGAGAGCAGCTTCAGCTCCTGCATCGCCTCCAGCCCAGCCGGTGTGGCAGCCCAGCCCAATCCAAAGATATTTGCAATAAAATTAGTAGCGATCAGTTCATTCGCACGGCTCTCCTGTTGCAATCCCGGAAACAGGAATTTCAGCAGGGGACGCAGCCTCTTTGTGCAGGCTGCCAGCATCCCCGTCTCCTGTGCGATCTCCATCAGCCCGCTCCACATGGCGACCACGCCCGCCATGGCGATTGCCAGATTGACCGCCTCTTTTGCAGAGTCAACTGACGCCTCCGTGATCAACCCAAAACCGCCGTGCAAAGCACCGAAGATCACGCCGATCACGATCATACCGCCCCAAAGATAGTTCATATATGTACACTCCGTATGACTTTTCGTATCATGCCATCACGGTCTCAGCAGTAAATGCTTCGACTTTTCTGAATAGCTACGATTTTCTTATAATATATGCACCTCTCCAGCCAAATGTTCATATACTAATACAGAATGCAGTCCTATGGAGCAGCATATGTCCTTTTTACTTTTTTTGTCGGATGCAGTGATTCCTATATTTGTCTTTGTGATCGTCGGTTATGGATTATTAACAGGCTGCAATATCTACGATACATTTATCCACGGCGCTGTACGTGGATTAAAGATTGTTGTGCAGATCCTCCCGACACTCATCGGGCTCATGGTCGCGGTCGGGATCCTGCGCGCCAGCGGCTTTATGGGATGGTTTGCCGGACTGCTCGCACCGCTTTGTGAGCTGGTACATTTTCCCGCAGACCTCTTGTCTGTCGCCTTTGTAAAGCTGTTTTCCTCCTCCGCCGCCACCGGACTGGCCCTGGACATTTTCAAGGAGTACGGAACCGACTCCCTGCAGGGGCTTGGCGTCTCCATCATGCTCAGCTGCACGGAATCCGCCTTTTACACGATGTCTGTCTACTTCATGTCCGTCAAGATCCGCAAAACGCGCTGGACGCTGCCCTGTGCGCTGCTCGCTACGCTCGCCGGGATCATAATGAGCGTCGCACTGGCGTACGCGATGATATAAATTACTTATATTCCTCCCAACACCTTACCGGCAGGACGGACGATCTAATGCGTCCCCCAGCTCTCATAGTCACTGTGCAGATAATACTTCGTGTCAAACAAAAGACAATCTCCATCTGCAAATGCAAAATGATTGCCGAAACAATCCGTCCGATCATACATAAATCCCTGCAGACGCCACATGTCACAATATCCTTTCGCGCTGTTTACTGTATTGGCATAACTCAAATGTCCTGTTTGGAAAGCACCGGCTGGATACGAGCACACCTCAAACTGCACCAACAGATAACCGTCGCGTAAAAATACCGGATCACGCTGTCCGATGCGCCCGCCGCGCTGCCGGATGTAACTGTCCAGATCGATATCTGCATCCACCAGATACAGATCAGGCGAAAGCTGGTATTCCCCGTCCCACACCTGAACGGACTGCGCACGCAAAACCGGATCGGACACGTTTCGCGTCTCAACCGGAAAAAAGCTGCGATCCGAAGCTGTCAGCATCAACGGTACATAAACCTCCGACAGATCATTTTTTCGATATAGGCGCACTTGCTTCCGCCCGCTTCCGTCACGGGATATATAATAATAGGTAGGGATCAGTGCGATCCGATCGTCGCTACCCCTCATATCACCGATAGTTTTCAGCTGTATTTTCACACGATAACCTAGTCCAACAGCCCGTGCAGAAAGGTTGTACGGATGATCTCCGGGAATAATTGGCAATATTCCCTGTGCCGCGCGCTCCGGCAACACATCTCCCTCCAGATTCTTTTTTCCGACCCAAAACGCATACATGCTCCTCGACCCGTCTGACTCATAAAATACGCTCCACCAGCGCGGATAATCCACGATATCTATCACTGCAAGATCATACATGCGCCCGACGACTGTTACCGTCAGCTCGTCATATGCACCGTAATCTGACAGTTCCAAATTTGCAAGATATCCGTTCAGATCCATGCCGCCGCGCATAGCAGCTGCATTTTTTGCGATCGTACGGTAGCGGATCCGATAGTCCCCTTCCTGCACACCCACCGGAAGATAAAATGTCTTGTCAGAAGCAGGAAGATCGATCCATGTGTCTTTCGCATATCGTATGTCGCTGTCATATACCTCAAAAGGAAACCGTATCTGGCGCAGCGCCGTATACTTCTCATAATCCCGGGTTCCATATCCCTTCTGGTCCTTATGTGTCCCAACCGTAGATACCCCGACCGTAAAATTCCGCCCCAGCACAAGACTGAAATGTGCAGTCGGTATGACCTGCTGATTATGAGCAATGTCATCCGTGATCCCACCCTTGCACACGACAGGAGTATGGACCACCACCGGATTTACATTCTTTATCACATGCTGTTCCATCTGTTTATCCCGTTCCAATACATCCCGATAAAATGCCACTGCATAAGTATCATAGCTATTATTGCGCTTTGTATGTGGAAGTGTCATATCTTCACTGCGGAATGACTGCAATCGTTCACCATGCATTCTCGCCGGTTCCGGTGCCATAGCCTTTGCAAATGAACCGTCCAGAATCACTTCTCCATCAATTGCCAGTTCATCATTTCTTACCCACACGTCTCCCGCCGTCTCCTGTGCGATCCGTTCCAGTTCTTCACCGCTGATGCAGACTCCACTCGACAGATCACCGCCATAGACAGATGTTCCATATGTTGGTATTTGTATATAGCTACCACGGTCACGTTCCAGTATCAAGTGCAATGTATACAGATCCTTGCACTCCAGCGGAAACACCGGTAATGCTTCATTTTCCACGACAACCTTTTCCAGCGCATATAACTCCAGGTTGTTAATCCGATAGTACGAATACGGGCGGTTAACATAATATGTCATCATGGTTGTAAATGATTCTGTTGAGACACCCTCCTCCGTTTCTACCTGATACGTATATGTCACCGCGATCTCTACAGGTACAGACACCGTTCCGTAACAGTGCAGCAGCCTCCCCTCATAATAATATTTCTGCAGTTGACCGGTCACAAAAGCATCCTCTCCGGTTGGAATGCCCTTCGTCACATCAAATGCAGGATCTTCTTCCGATGCCGCCCGGATCCGCAATACAGAGCATGCTCTGCACTCCTCTTCGCCATACGCGATCCGAACCTGCTCCTCATCGTCCCTGCTGTCTTCCGGTTCCAGTTTGTCCGGAAGCCGCGGAAAACTGACTGCTTTGTTATAATGCGTCCGCAGAGCCTGCGCATCTGCCCAGTCTCTGGCATTCATGATTCCGGCAGCAGTTGTATACACCTCTCCATGCAAAATACCGCTTTCATCCATAGAGCCAAGCGCCCTGCCGTTTTCCACTACTGTCATGATCGCATCCAGATAAACGATGCCGCCGTTTTGGTACAGTTCCTTCTGCCAATCTGCCGATGCAGCACCGATCTTTGCGAAGATCAGATCCTTCTCACATTTAAAATATGTAAAAATATAATCCGGATCCGCCGGATCCGGCCGGGACGCTCCGTTCTGTTCCAGTATTAAGCGTACACTTTCCGCTCCTGCGGATGCTTCCGGTGTGCGCTTCATTGTCCAGCCGATCGTTTTGTAACGCACGCTGCTGCCCGCTTTTTTATCCCGTGTTGTCATCAAAAGATTTCCATTGGAATCAAACTTCAGACTTTCATGATAGAGATCTGTCTCATCCGCAGCCGCCGTCAGCGGCCGGAAAAAACATACCGACAAGAGCAGCCCGGTCAGCAAAATGATCCGCACCGCAGCCATCGGTTTTTGTTTGTTCATGTGAATCCCTCCTTTTATTCCTGCTGCAGATCGCTCTCTAATGCTCGTTTCTGCAACGTATTCATATCATCGGGATTCGGAACATAGAATCTAAAGACATTAGAATTAGGGCTTTATTTTAGCATAGTCCCGGAAAAAGTGCAATGACAGGTGTAAAGATCAAGGCAATCATGAAAAAAGGATCAGAAAACAAGAAAGCGAGGATCGGACTCCGGCTGGCAGGTCTGGGGCTATGCATTGCCATACTTTTTACCGGCAGCATGTCTGCTTTTTCCTCATTACAAGCGAAAAAACAGCCGGATTTCTCCTCCTACACACAGCTCCTCTTTCGGGAACAGCTCTCTGCAGATACGATCGGCCTCCATTATACCCTGGCACATCCGGAAAACTATGGGATCACAAGCCACGAGATATCACTCGGCTCTCTGGATGAGGCAAATATTCTCTCTACACGCCTCTCCTGTGAAAATATCCGTGCCGCATGCAGTCGCTTCGACTACGACTCGCTGAACATCGATGAGCAGCTGACCTATGATATCCTCAGTTACACACTGGACCAGAACCTGACAGGCTGTACTTACTACTACTATGAAGAGCCCTTAAACCCCATCAATGGGATTCAGGCAGAGCTTCCCGTGCTGCTGGCGGAATATACCTTTCGCAGTCAGAGCGATGTGGAAGACTATCTAGCTCTGCTGGCAGTTGTTCCCGATTATTTTTCAGAAATCGTGACCTTTGAAGAGCAGAAGTCTGCAAAAGGACTTTTTATGCCTACGTTTGCCACGGACGCTGTCATTGCGCAGCTTTCATCCCTGCTCTCTCCACCTGCTTTTTCCTGCCTGACCGAAACCTTTCCGAAAAAGCTGGAGGATGTTCCCGGGCTGAGTGAGGAATATCGAACTGCTTACATAGAAGAACATCAGACACTCATTGATGAAAGTCTCATCCCTGCATATGAAGCACTCAGCACCGCCCTCTCCCGTTTGCGGGAGACTTCAAAAAATGAAGGCGGACTCTGTCACCTTCCGGGAGGATCCGATTACTATTCTTATCTGGTGAAAAAAACGACTGCCAGTCCGCACACTGTTTCTGAACTGAATGAGATGATAGCAGAAGAAAGACAACAAGATTTGTCTGAATTGGTAAAAATTATAAAATCTGACCCTGATATTTTGTCTCAGATGTCTAACGTGAAGTTAAAGTGGAACACACCGGATGAGATGCTGGAACACCTGAAAGCATGCATGGTTTCTGATTTTCCTGAGGCACCGGATAATGATTACGAGGTAAAGACGGTGGAACCTGTCATGCAAAAATTTCTCTCCCCTGCCTTTTACCTCACCGCTCCGATGGATGATCCGGATGAAAACAACATCTATATCAATCCCGCATACAGTCGCTCCGATATCGAACTATTCACTACACTCGCCCACGAAGGCTACCCCGGACATCTGTACGAGACGATCAGCTCTTATGAGCAGGATCTTTCACCGCTGCGCCACGTGTTAAACTTTGGCGGATACACAGAAGGGTGGGCAACCTACGTGGAGATGCAGTCCTATTACTACGCCGGACTGGACGAAACACTTGCACGTGCACTGCAGCTGAATGCTTCTGCCACCTTAAGTCTCTACGCTTCTATTGATATCGGTGTCCATAAGGAAAGATGGGATCGCGACATCGTGCTGGAATTTTTGTCGGATTACGGCATCACTTCTGTAGAAGCCGCCGACCATGTGTATGAGCTTGTCGTAGAGACTCCCGCAAACTACTTAAAGTATTACGTCGGGTACTTAGAATTTCTGGAACTAAAAAAAGATGCCCGCCTCCGCTACTGCTCTGATTATAATGACAAAGCATTTCATCAGGCACTGCTCTCCATTGGCCCGGCACCTTTTTCCATTATTAAAGAATATTTACCGCTCTACTACGACTCTTCCGCCAGCAATGCCTGATAGACATCTCGCTTGGAGATTCCCCGGTCTTTCGCCACCAGCTTCATGGCTTCCTTCCGGGGAATCTCCTGTGCTTCATAGATCGCCATATGTTCGGAAAAGGACAGCTCTTCCCAAGCTTTCTGCGCCTGTTCCTCCAACTCCTTCCGCTCCTTCCCGGAAATCACTAAGACATATTCTCCCCGCGGTTCATGGTCTTTAAAGTATAATAAGACATCTTCTAATGTCGTTTTCTGAACATCCTCATATTTTTTTGTGAGCTCTCTGCACAGGGAGATTGAACGGTTCCCAAGCACTTCATGTAATTCCTCCAGTGTCGCGATCAGATGATGCGGCGCCTCATAGAGGATGATCGTGCGTGTCTCGTTCTTCAATTCCTCCAGTATTTTTGCCCGCTCCTTTTTTTCTCGCGGCAGAAAAGCCTCGAACGTAAAACGTCTGGTGGGCTGGCCGGACATCGTCAGTGCCGTGATGCAGGCGGCTGCTCCCGGCAGGGATGTCACACGGATCCCCTCCTCCAGCGCGATGCGCACCAGTTCCTCCCCCGGATCAGAAATACCGGGTGTTCCGGCATCTGTGATCAGCGCGATGTTTTTCCCCTGGCGCAGCTGCTCCACCAGCTGATATGCTTTTTCTATCTTATTATACTCGTGATAGCTTGTCATCGGCGTATGGATCTCAAAATGGTTTAACAGCTTGATGGAATTTCTCGTATCCTCCGCCGCGATCAGATCTACTTCCTTTAACGTGCGCAGCACACGGTAGGTGATGTCCTCCAGATTTCCAATGGGTGTTGCACATAAATATAAAGTTCCGTTAGTATCCATAAACTTCCGTGATCTCCTCCGTATAGATTCCCGGCTCCCGGAATACAATGACCGGCTTCTCCACCGTGAGCCTTGCATTTCCGCCGCGCAGTCCCTCGATGAGCACCATGTTCGGCTCCTTATCCACAAAAGGGTGCACCATCTTCATACGCTTCGGCTCGATTCCATGATCATGCATGAGACAAAAGATCTCCACGAGCCGGAACGGGCGGTGTACCATATAAAAACGTCCCTTCGGCTTTAACAGCTTTGCACTCTGCGCAATAATATCTTCCAGCGTACAGAGAACCTCATGTCTCGCGATGGTCTTTGCCTCATCCGCATTCTGTAAGCCATGCTGCCCAATCATATAGGGCGGGTTCGTTGTGATCACATCAAAAGAAGATGCTCCAAACAGTGTCGAAGCATCCTTAATATCACCGGTCACGATCTCTATTTTCTCCTCCAGCCCGTTATAAGTGACACTGCGTCGCGCCATATCCGCGCTCTCCGGCTGGATCTCCAGCCCGGTAAAATGTTTTCCCTGGGTTTTCGCTTCCAGTAAAATAGGAATGATGCCGGTTCCGGTTCCAAGATCCAGCACCTGCTCTCCTTTTTTTACCTGCGCAAACCCGGATAAAAGCACCGCATCCATGCCGAAGCAGAAACGCTTTTCGCTTTGGATGATGCGGTAACCGTTCCGCTCAAGATCATCCAGTCGCTCACCCGGTTTCAACAAACTGCTTACCTGTTCAAGTTCAGGAAGGCTTTGATTCCGAGGGCTGTCTGTCTCCCCCACCGTTTGTCTTATCTCCACGATCTGCCCGATCCTTTCCACGGTCTTTATTCCGGTTTCTGTTGTGATGGTTGCGCTTCTGATTCTGCTCCCGGTTTTTATTTTCCCGGTCTTTATTATCCCGTTCTTTATTATGGTCTTTGCGCTCTTTTGACTCCCGGTTCTGATCCCGGCGGACATCTTTTGCTTCCCGCTCAGGCTTTGCTGCCGGTTTATTCTCAGCATCACCCAGATCCTCATCCGCAAGACCTTCCAGTTCCTCCAGCTCCTTGGCAGACAGCTTGACATTCTTCTTGCGGGGCCGGAACTTCAGCTCGTCCACATCATACTCATGAAGCTCTTTCTCATCATCTACTTCGATCAGCACCTTCACCTTCTGACGCAGCACATTGACACTCTGCACTTCGCCGGTCTGACCGGTGGCAGTTATGACAGAATCTCCCACACCCGGCAGGCGGCTATTCAGGTATTCGTATGTCTCTTCCTCATTTTTCAGGCAGCACATCAATCTGCCACAGACACCTGAGATCTTTGTGGGATTCAATGACAGGTTCTGCTCCTTTGCCATCTTGATGGACACCGGAACAAAATCGGAAAGATAGGAACAGCAGCAAAGCTCTCTGCCGCAGATTCCGATACCGCCCAGCATCTTTGTCTCATCTCTCACGCCGATCTGCCTCAGCTCGATACGGGTGCGGAACACGCTTGCCAGATCCTTTACCAGCTCACGGAAATCGATGCGCCCATCCGCCGTAAAGTAAAACAGCAATTTATTATTGTCAAAGGTATACTCCGCCTGTACAAGCTTCATCTCCAGTCCGTGCTTTGCGATCTTCTCCTGACAGGTTTTGTATGCGTTCTTTTCACGCTCCTTGTTTCTCTCTACCGTCTTGGTGTCTTCCTCAGTGGCAACACGGATCACCGGCTTTAAGGGCTGCACAACCTGGTCGTCAGCAACCTCTCTCGGCGCAATCAATACCGTTCCGTATTCGATTCCTCTGGCAGTCTCCACGATCGCGTGACTTCCTACCTCCATTTCAAAATCCTTCGGATCAAAATAATAGATCTTTCCGGCATTTCGAAAACGGATTCCAACTACTTTTATCATCTTAATTCTCCTTTAATGTCAACAACAGTAATTCGATCACAAGCTCAAAATTTACATTGGCGTCCAGACGCATCTTCGCTTTCTCCAGACCTTCCAGGATCAGCTCAATGCCATGATAAGAGCTGGTGTTTGCCTGTTTTTTGATCTCATAGACTTCATCCTTAAAGACAAGTCCGTTCACATCCGCTGTTGCTTTGTATAATAACACATCCCGATACCAGATCATCATGATATCGAAAAAGTCATTGATGTCCAATTTATACTCACTGACATGCTTCACTGCGCCGATCATCTCAGACAGATCGATGTCCTTGACGCGCTTTAACAGCTGCAGCGCAGCATCCTTGATCTCATTAAAATGCGCAGAGGAAGCTAATGTCACCGCTTTTCCGACGATTCCCTGTGAAAAATCAACACAGATGTCTGCCTGATAGTCCACAACACCGCATTTTTTCATGAGAAAATCCTTCAGTTTATCATCTGCCACCGGCTTTAGGTCCAGACGGATGCAGCGCGATAGGATCGTGGGCAAAAATGCATCCGCATTTGTGGTCAAAAGCAGGATCACACCGTATGCCGGCGGTTCCTCAATAGTCTTGAGCAGTGCATTCTGTGCCTGTACATTCATCTTTTCCGCTTCATCGACAATATAGATCTTATAAGGACTGCTGTAAGGCTTGACTGCAATATCCTGATTGATCTGCACACGGATATCATCCACACCAATCGTATTCGGCTTCTCATGCTGCACATAAATGATATCCGGATGATTATGGCTGATCGCCTGTCTGCAGGAATGACACACACCACAGGGCTCTGTTCCCTGCTTTTCACACTGCAGAGCAGCTGCAAATGACTCCGCGATCATCCGCTTTCCGGACGACTCCGGCGCATTCAGGATATAGGCATGACTCACCTTACCCATGCGGATCGCATTCTGCAAATGCTCTATGATCTGTTCGTTTCCCAGTATATCTGAAAAAAATGCCATAAGTTCCTCCTTATGTTAAAATGTCCAGTAATAAACCTTCGATCTCACCGATGCGGCTTAAGATATCAATCTGGTTTTTTTCGTCCTCCACCAGCTCCTGTGCCAGTTCATCCAGATTTTCATCGATCAGACGGATGATCCCGTACACACGATGGCGCCCCCGGTGATCCAGAAAATTTTCTCTGGAAAACTTGTGGGAACGGTTCACGATCTCATTCAGGAAATCCCTGATCAGGCCACGGTATCGTTTCATTTCACGGATATCCATATGTCTGGCGATCAACTTGCCCTGCAGATTGATATCCTTCAACATGTTATTGATCTTTGTCTGAAGATCCGCATCCTCGATGGCACTCGTCAACGTAAAACGAAAACTGTCGTCCGTCTGCTGTGTGCTGTTCGTCCGATTGATCGAAGATAACGGTGTCGTCTCATTTACCTTGAAATTATCCATATCTCACCTGTTTTGTATTCCACGAATATAGGCAGTCACCTGCGCCACTGTCTCATCCAGTACGACATTCTGAAAAATCGGCTGTATGTGCGCGCGCTTCAGGTTTTCCGGAGAAAAATCCTCCTCGTCTGCCAGAAAACGCCGGCACATCTCCTTGTAACGCGGCTGTGCCTGGACTCGTTCCCTCTCCAGCGCCCGCTGCAGGCGCAGCCCGTCATCCACCTCCAGATAAACCGGAACCAGGCAGTCTGCCCCAAAATAATCTCTCAGCTTCACATACGCTTCCAGCGTATTGATCGTCAGGTAATCCCGATGGGCCACATCCAGCTTCTCATGCGCAACAGTAAAATAATTCCAGATCCCGTGCGCCGTGTCATAGGAACGGTATTCGATGATCCGGCCGTCCGCCTGCAGCTGCTGAAATTGTTCATCTGTATAAAAATAATATTCCTCTCCGTCGCGCTCACCCTCGCGGATCGGGCGCGTCGTCCCGGTCACCAGCCGATATAATCCCAGCTGCGTGTCCTCCAGCAGCTTCCGGTAGACCGTATCTTTCCCGGAAGAACTTTTTCCCATGAGACAAAATATATAGCTCATCTTTTTCCTTTCTGACGCATTTTTTCCTTTAACCGTAAAGGAACTGAACAGTTACAGTATACTCTAATCTTTCAGTCATTGCAATTAGAATACCTCTATAAATTCCGCCCTCATATCATGCAGTCCCTCCGGCATCATCCCCCGCGCTTTCATCTCTCTCACATCTGACACAAAACCTGCATCGATGTGCTCCCCGGGAACAAGGATCGGAATCCCCGGCGGATAAAGATATACATACTCGCCACTGACTTTTCCCACAGATGCCTCCAGCGCCATCGTTTCGTGCACACGCTCCACCGCATCTGCGATCGGGCACACCTGCTGCCGTGGGCGATACATCCGGGCGACAAAACCCTGCTCCGGTGCCTGCTGCCTCAGCAGCGTGTCATCAATTTCAACCAGCGCAGCCGCCAGCCGTTCAAATCCTTCTTCCTCATCCATTAAGGAACAGAGCGCCGTCACATACTCTCCGGAGCACATCTCCAGCTGCAGATGATACTCCTCCAACAGTCGTTCATATAACTGTCTGCCGCTGATATTGCAATCTCTCGTACTGATCAGAATCTTCGACGGATCACGGGCAAAGGCCGTGGTTCTGTCAAAATCCTCCTCCCGGATCACGTGCAGATGTTGCAGCTTTCCGGACTTTTCATAAAACCGTCGCAGATTTTCTGCCAGCGCGGAAAAACGCGCCTCCCCCTCCGTCTGTAAAAACGGAACCAATCGGCTCATGCCCGCCATCAGCACGTAAGACGGTGAACTGCTCTCGTAGATATCGAGATATTCCTCCAGGACCTCTGCCCGTATACGGTCTGAGCACAGGTGTAAAACCGCGCTCTGTGTAAACGCCGGAAGCGTCTTGTGTACACTTTGGATCACAACATCCGCACCACAGCTGACAGCCGATTTAGGAAACACAGGATGAAAACCAAAATGCGCTCCGTGCGCTTCATCCACAATGAGTGGTTTTCCATAACGGTGCGTGATGTTCGCGATCAACTCTATATCAGACACCACACCATCGTAAGTCGGGCTTGTGACATACACCGCCGCGATCTCAGTGTCTTCCGCCAGCGCCCGCGCGATCTGTTCCGGCTCGATGGCCCCCTGAATATCAAAACTGCTGATCTGCGGATAAACATAACTTGCCTGCAGCTGCCGCAAAAACAATGCATGGTATGCCGCTTTATGAGAGTTGCGCGCCATGAGAAGCTTTCCGCCCCTCGGAACGGCAGCTGAGATGGCTGCCAGAATCCCGCAGGTACTGCCATTTACGAGAAAAAAACTCTGATCTGCACCTACATACCGGGCCAGACGCGCCTGTTCTTCCTTCAGGATTCCCTGAGCATGGTGCAAATTGTCAAAACCTTCCACCTCCGTGATGTCCAGATGATAGGCATCCGCGCCAAGATCCATCTGCCGTTTATGCCCCGGCATGTGAAAGGGATAAATATCTGACCGATCATATTCCTGTAATCGTTCCAATAACATTTAATCCAAATACCTCCCCAGATCAGCGATCCAGCTTCCCAGATAGATCATTCCCTGCAGACCGGCTTCCCAGGGCGGCATGAGAAAACTCCAGAATCGCCCGTAAACATCCTCCCACTTCGGAGTTGTCTTCCCGATTTTTTTCAGATATGACTTCCATTTCTTAGCCATGTAGGGATAGGTCCGGTAGCACTCCATCTGTGCAAAGCGCACTTCATCCATAACAATCCCGTGTTCCCCGCAAAAGCGCTCCAGATCCCTCTGAAACTGTCTGCCCTCAAAATCCAGCATGCCAAGCGTCTCAAAGATCCGTTCATATACTGCCATATCCCCGATCAGCTCCAGCTTGATGAGTACTTCATACAGATCATTAAAAAACAACTCCTGCGCGGGATAAACTGCGATCCGGCAGGTCTTATTGTTCTCCATCACAAGACGGACCGTGTATTCCCCGGCAGGATAGCCCAGGCTTTCCTCCTCAATCGGATCCAGCACCAGTTCCACCGGCATACGCATATCATCCAAAACAGCCATCAGCTCCACGATCAGCCTGCTGCCCTCTGTGCGCGACCGCCAGCTCCATTCTATATTTGTCTGAGTCTCCCATTTGATCGTATTTTTCAAAAAAGCCGCGAAGTCTGCCTTTCTAAAAACCTCTCCGGCCTGCTTGACATAAGCATAATACAACCGGTGACTGCCGCCTCTGTCAAAACCTGATAGCCCCAGCATACCCGGATTTTTCAGGAGCAGACGTTTTCCCCGCTCAGACTCTGAAAGCTCCACTGCCAACTGCTCCATCACATAACCGGCCAGCAATCGCTCCATCGGGATTGCAAGCTCTGTGCTCTTTTCCCGGATGGCAGCCTTTCCGATCAGATTCCTCTTTGGATTTTTTCCCAATTATAGCCACACTCCAATCCGGTTTTGTACCTTATTTAAGACCTTACGCTCCTTTGCATAGCTCAAAAGCTTTGAAATATCCTTTACCGGCTCCGCAAGATAAGCGCGCAGCGCTTTTTTCATATCCTCTCTATCCAGACGATCCTCGTATTTCAGACAATCGCAGATCAGGCGCTCCCTGTCATAGATCTTCATGGTTCCTCCCCCAAACGCAGTCTGTGTCACGCCAAGAGAAAGTACCTTCGGCTCACTGTAATAGGGATGCACAAAAGGATAATTCAGGTGGAACCGGGATTTTGACGTATTCTTGTCCACAGCGATCTGATACTCTGCCGGCTTTGTGGGCAGATATCCATAAATATAAAGTGCGCTTTCCATTGTCAGCACACCGTCCTCACCAAATAAACGATAAACCATCTCATCCTCAGAAAGTTTTTGTTCCTGCAGGCTGTAATAACCGTTTTTTACACGCAAAAGTACACCCCAGTCCACAAAGCTCTGGATCCGGCGGTAATCCATACCCAGCGTATACAGCTCAGAAGTTTTTACCACACCGTCGTGTTTTTTCACAAGCTCCCGGATCGCTTCCTCATCCTTTTCCCATTTTTCCTCTCTCGTCATCAGTAACTGTCCTTTCTTTAAACATGCTTATTCTTTCCGCTCAATGCATGTAATATTGGTTCTTTTTTTAGTATACGGTGAAAGATCATGTTTGTCAACGATGTCGTTTTTAGAAGAACATCTACTTGAAATTAAACTTAAAGTGTCCTATAATCACTTTAAGACAAAAAATAAAGTCACGAAAGACATTTTGAACAAATTGTGCAGGAGGCACTCATGGACAATACGATCAGAAAAAACCCTTCCCGCAAGGAATGCGAAAAAGCAATCCGCCGCATCCTCATTACAGAGATCTTAGAGAACGGGAAAAATAAACACTTTCGCATGGCAACGGACTTCATCACCTATTTCGAGGCACTTTATCCACCGTCAGACAGTCTGACAAAACAGGTACAGCGCGCCGTAAAGGCGATGAATATGCCGAAGGATGAAGACGGTTACTTTATCATTGACCGCACACCGGAACAGGTTGCTCAGGATAAAGAGCTTCATGCATTGTTTGATCAGGCAAATGCCCGGGTGGAATCGTTGGACGACTGTCAGCAGCTTTTTCTCGCCCTTGACCCGGACTATCGTGATTATATCACCTATCGCATCTCGCATTCCGATACCCTGCAGGATAAATATGTGACGATTCAGGAAACAAACAACGGACTGATCATCTACACCAGAGATAAAAAGAAGCTGGAGCAGGTGCTCCAGCGTCTCATGCTTCTCGGTTAACCTCATTGGCTGTTTCCATACAGTTTCGGCAGAAGATCAAAATCTCAATTTTTTGCTCTTTTTCACCCGTTTTCCGCGTCTGCGGCTCTTTCGCGTATCTCGGATCGTCTGATAACGATTGCGTTCGCTTCGCCGGCTTCTTATGCCGGCGATCTTCTGGCGGATAATATAGGAATGGGTTCCCAGCCAGTACAATAACAGGATCAGCACAACAAGAACTGCGATCGATCCAAGCGCTATCCCGATATTTTTTGCATTGATCTCAATATGAATACTGTGTGCATCCTTCTTATTCTGCTCCTCCGGCTCTGCAGGCGCCTCTTTGGAGATATCTTCTTCCTCAGCGTCCTCACGGATGCTTTCCGTAAATGCAAAACTGTCTGAGCCAATATCATTCATCCGCACATCCGCTTTTCCGACCACGCGATCCGCAAAGGAATACACCAGCGTACCCAAAACATTCTCATCACTGCTCTCATACACGATCTTTGAAGTCAGATCCGAGAAGGAAGCACCGGCAGGAAGAACCACTGTGGCGTCTTCATCAATACTTGCAAATGACTGGGTATCCTCATCTGCCCGGGAGTCCGTCTCATATTCCGCCACACGCAGCAGCTTAAAATTCTCAAAACAATAATCGAACATCGTCCGCGTATCCGTATAATGGTACGGAGATTTCTCTCTCATCACAACACAGACAATGGGCATGTCCCCTTTTTGCGCATAGGAGACAAGCGTGTTGCCTGCTGCATTCGTGTATCCCGTCTTTCCACCTGTTGCATAATCGTACAGGTACTCATAATCCCCATGAAACGGATAGACCATCTTGTGATGATTATGCAACGGTGTCGCATCCGCATGCTTATTTGTGGGTGGGATCGTATAAGACTCCGCTCCTGCGATCACACGGAATGTTTCATTCTTATATGTCTCTGCAGAAATTAGTGCCATATCATGAGCGCTGGTCCAATGCTCCTCGTCAGGCAGACCGTTCGGATTGTTAAAATGCGTATTTGTACAGCCAAGCTCCTCCGCACGCTCATTCATCATTTTTGTGAAATTTTTCATTGTGCCGCCGACATGCTCACCGATCGCCCAGGCGCACTCATTTGCCGACTCCAGCATCATGCCGTAAAGGCATTCCTCCATCGTCATTTTCTCGCCAACATCACGGCTAATATGAGAAGTATCACCCTCATTGCCATACACGGCTGCTTCGGAAAAGGTAACAGTCTCGTCCAGTGAACAGTTTTCCAGCGCAAGAAGCGCTGTCATGATCTTTGTGATACTTGCCGGATAATTGACCTCATCCATATCACGCTCATAAAGGATCGTACCTGTCGTAATCTCCATCACACAGATCGACGGAGCCTCTACCTTTGGCATTTCCGGCCATTTTTCCTCCGCATGAACAGGGGTAACAAAATTTATGAAACATATCATAACTGCCATCAGACAGCTAATTGTTGTTTTTATTTTTTTCATGATTTCCTCATTTTTATCTTGATTTTAGTATTTTCCTATTTTAGTATAATATCCGTGAATATGTTACGCAAGACTTTTTTTTAAGGAGACAACCGAACGATATGAGACTTCGCAATATACCGGGCGCAGATGCTGCTGTGGCCGCATGCCCCTACGTCATCGATGAACCCACCGCCCTGCGCGGCAAATGGAATACACACTTTGAAGAAGAACAGCCGATCCATATCGAAGTCGGCATGGGAAAAGGGCAGTTCCTCTTTGGTCAGGCAGCCGCGCACCCCGAGATCAACTACATCGGTATTGAGCGCTACACAAGTGTGCTGCTTCGGGCGATCCAAAAGATTGACATGGAAAACCCGCCGAAAAACCTGCTCTTTGTGTGTATGGACGCCGCTGAACTCCCGGAAGTATTTGCACCGGATGAAATCTCACGGATCTACCTGAACTTTTCCGATCCGTGGCCGAAGGACCGCCACGCGCGCCGGCGCCTGACATCTTCAGAGTTTCTGGCACGCTATGACCGGATCCTCATCCCTGACGGCACCATCGAATTTAAGACCGACAACCGCGGCCTGTTTGACTTTTCGCTGGAGGAGATCGGTGCCTCTGATATCTGGAAAGTGACAGCCCACACCTTTGACCTTCATCACACGCCGGAAATGTTCGCCGGTAATATTATGACCGAATATGAAGAAAAATTTTCATCGATGGGCAATCCCATCTGTAAACTGATCGCAGCACGGAAAAATTAACAGTACAAAAGTAAAAATGTCGCATAGGATAAAGAAAAAGAATTCTTTCCTATGCGACATCATTTTTTTCATTCCTGCCGCCGCCGTGTCCAGCACTGCGGTAAATTTCAAGAGCGCTGTGAGTGTATCCACCGCGCATTTTTAGAGATCATCAAGCTGCTAAACTGTGTGTAATTCCACACACAGATCCTCGCGGCGCTTCACGTAATAAGTCACATACCACTCACGCACCGGTGTCGGTTCAAAAAAGAGCGGTGAACAGATGCTTTTCAAATGAATCTCCGACTTCACCTTTCCCGCAACAAAGATCGATGTCGGTCCGCATGAGCCGCCGATCACTGCTACCGAAGAGGCTGCTATCGGGCCACGCCCCTTCGCGATCGGAGAATCGCCCTTCGCACACGCTTTTAAGCAAAGTTGATCCGCACCGGTCTCCGGTTCGACCCCATAGTAGACCGTCTCAAAATACGTGGGATACAGCATCTCAGGTTCTCTATCTCTGCGGATACTGTTCATCCGTTTCAAATGTTCCTCCGGCAGCTCGTTCGCCTCGATGCGATCAATATGTAACGTAAATTTCTCTCCGGAAACCGGATGCACCAACGGAATCTGCTGTTTTTCCCCTGTCAGTGTAAAATGCTCCCCCGGCACATGCACATCCTGTTCATATAAGGTAACAGTCAGACCGGATAAGTCTTCCACATGCCCCTCATCCCACAAAAAATGTGCGCGGGAAATACTGTAAGAAAAAGCTTCATCCAGCCCATAATGTTTCATACACGCCAACGCTACCGGATCATTCTCCAGTCCACTGCCGGCCGCGTCTGAATCAGGATCTGCATCCGGATCCACCGGCATATAATGAATTCCACTGCTGCCCTGACATGGCAATTTCGCCTCTCCCCGGCTCATGCACAGCAACACATTCGGCGCTGACGGGTTTTCCAGCTGCAGTTGCTCAAACAGTTCCTCGTCAAAATTCTCCTCCAGACCCGCAGCCCGAAACTTTCGCACAAAGGCCGCCAATTCCTCCGGATTGGTCTGTTTACAGTAATCAACCACCAGACCTTTTTCGCATGTATACACGGATAAGATCATCCATGTTTCCCCACACCAGCTGACTTCCTGATTGATTGAATGCTCTATCGTTGGCAATGGAAGCTCCATCTCCGTTCCCGCCTCAAACGCCGGATCATCCTCCCGGACGCTTCCCCAGAAATTTGTGTCAAACAATACCTTCCATTCACTCATTGAGAATTCATCTCCTCATATTTCTCCTGCAGATACATCCACCGCTCCATGCGCTCCTCCAGGTCTGCTTCTGCCTGCTCCTTTTCGGCCATCAGCTCATTCAGCTTCACAAAATCCTTCGCATTGGCGGCAATCTGTCCCTCTAAAGTATCGATCTTTTCCTCCAGACCGGCGATCACGTCCTCGATCGTATCCCAGTCCTGCTGCTCTTTGTAGGTAAATTTCACCTTCACAGAATGCGCTCGACCTTGTCTCGCGCGCTCCTCGGCTTTTGAAAGCACTGCCTTTCCGGCACCGGCTTCCGCACTCACAACTGCCTCTGCGCACTCCATTTCCCTCACAAGTGCATAGTCACTGTAATTTCCTTCAAACTGACGGATGCCGCCCGGCTCAAACACAAACAACCGCTTCGTCACACGATCCAGAAAATAACGGTCGTGAGACACCACGATCACAATACCGTCAAAGGAATCCAGATAATCTTCCAGAATCGTCAGGGTCTGAATATCCAGATCATTCGTCGGCTCATCCAAAATCAGCACATTCGGCGCCTCCATCAACACACGCAGCAGATTCAGCCGCTTTTTCTCACCACCGGAAAGCTTTTCAATGCGCGCATATTGCTCCTGCGGCGGAAACAAAAACTTGTCCAACATCGACGACGCAGATACCAGTCCGTCCTTCGTGCGCACATACTCCGCAGTATCGCGGATATAATCGATCACGCGCGCCTGTGGATCCATATAGGCAATGCCGGCAGCAGGGTCATTTTCCCACTCCTGCGAATAATAACCGATCTTTACGGTCTGACCCACAACGACTTCACCCTCATCCGGCTGTATGATCCCGGCGATCAGCTTCATCATCGTCGTTTTTCCACACCCGTTCTCGCCCACAAAACCAATACGGTCGCCCTTCAGAAAAATATAATTAAAATCAGTAAACAGCTGTCTGTCGTAGCCCTTGCTCACATGATGCAGCTCCACCGTCGTGCGCCCCATGCGGCTCGAGATTGAAGACAGCTCTACACTGCCATCCCGGACCGGCGCTCTGCGGTTTTTCAACTCCTCATAACGCTCCAGCCTTGCCTTCTGTTTTGTCGTTCTGGCACGGGCACCGCGCTTCACCCATTCCAGTTCCACACGAAGGATTGACTGCCGCTTGCGCTCGCTGGCATCCTCCATATCCTCTCTGGCTGCCTTCAGTTCCAGAAAACCGGCATAATTTGCATCATAGCTGTACATCTGACCTTTGTCGATCTCGACGATCCGATCAACAACACTGTCCAGAAAATAGCGGTCATGCGTAACAAGTACAACCGCTTTTCTGTAGTTTTTCAAATAATTTTCCAGCCATTGGGACGTCTGGTTATCCAAATGGTTTGTCGGCTCATCCATCAGCAGAATATCTGCCTCGGATAACAGCGTGTTCACGATCGCCACACGCTTTTTTAACCCGCCGGAAAGCGTATCAACAGCCACATCAAAATCTGTGATGTCAAGCTCCGTCAGCATCTGCTTTGCCTGTGCCTCCATGGAAAAATGATCTGTATCCATATGCCGCTCATGCACGTTCGTCAAGGACTGCTTCTCATCTCCGGACACCGGCTGCACACCGAGCGCCGCCTGGATCACGCTCACTCCCGGGGCAAACACCGGTTGCTGCGGCAGCATCCGCACGACCACATGATTCGCAAATACAATGCGTCCGTCATCCGGCTCCTCCTCGCCTGCCATCATGCGTAGCAATGTCGATTTTCCGGTACCGTTGATACCGATAATTCCGACCTTTTCGCCCTCCTGTAAATAAAAGGAAGCTTTATCAAACAATTTCCGTTCGGAGTAGTTTTTTTCGATATTCTCTAACGTTAAGATGTTCATCCTTCAGCATCCGTTCCCAGTTTTATCTTATTTCTCACCGTATGTTTTTACAACGGCTTAAAATCGGATGCCGGATGCTTGCACCACGGACAGATAAAGTCATCAGGCAGCGTGTCACCTTCATAGATATATCCGCAGACCGTACAGATAAATCCCTTCTTCGGTGCATCCGTCTTCGGTGCCTGCTTGATATTGCTCTGATAATATGCGTAAGTTACGGAAGGATCATCGGAGAGTACTTCCGCGTCTGTCACATCCGCCAAAAACAGCGTGTGTGTGCCAAGATCGATCGCGCTTCTTACACGGGCAGAAATAAAAGCATTCGTCTCCTCTGTCAGATAAATAATTCCATTATGTGCACGGGAAAACGTGATCTCCTTTGCCTTATCCACATCCGCTCCGCTCTGGAATCCCCAGTGTTTATAAGTTTCAAAGCTGGACTTCTCCGTAAGAACAGATACATTGAACATACCTGTCCGTTCGATCATGTCATGCGTGTAATTCTTCTTGTTTACCGCCACTGCGATACAGTTCGGCTCAGTTGTCACCTGGATCACGGTATTTACGATACATCCGTTATCCTTCTCACCCTCCTTTGCCGTCAAAACAAATAAACCATAACTTAAACGATGCATTGCTTTGTTATTCATGTCATTTCCTCCATTTGATTTTATTTTTAAGAAAAATTAAAAATTTATGCGTTCATTTCCTCTTCTTCATCCGGTTCGATCAGTTTCATTTTCTCCTGCTGCACACGCGTATGGCTGACTGCAAAAATAACCGCGCTGACAAGCAGCAACCAATGCCGCAAAGTCACGGCACACAGCAGATATACGATACACGGGATCTCCACAAGGATCATTCTGCGTCGAAGCGTCTGCTTTTTCTTATATAGGATCCACACGACCCAATATGTTATCACTAATATAACATTCCCGAATAAGTAGATCAGAAACGCAAGAATCGAATGAAAACCCTCTACACCAAGCTGAAAGATCATGAGTAGCATGGTTGTGATCCGCGTCACTTTTTCCACCGTATCTATCCAGCTCTTGACATAACATCCGGTTGTTGCCTGTTTTTTCACAGTGAAGATCATATTCGGCAGCAGTAACAACGCTACAATGATTAGTCCCATGAGGCTGATCCAGCCCATTCCAAGCTCTCCCGCCAGAAAAATAGAAGTCGGTCCGTCTGCCGAACCAATCGTTGTCATGTATACGGTATCCATTCAAAGTATCTCCTTTTTAAAACTCCCCGCCGCTTTCTGCAGCGAGGAGCAAATTTACTATTTCTATTATTTCGAAGGTATCATGCTGATGATTCTTCCGGCAAACTCGTTAAAGTTCTGTGTCTGTAAAATGACACGTCCCGGTCCGGTCAGCTTTGTGAGGAACAGTCCCTCGCCACCGAAAAAGATGTTTTTTAATCCTTTTACGGTCTCGATCTCGTAGTTTACGGTTTTCTCAAAAGCAACCACGTTTCCGGTATCCACCTTCAATACTTCTCCCGGAGCAAGCACTTTCTCAACCTTATTTCCGTCAATCTCCAGGAAAACCATACCTGTTCCGTGGATATCCTGTAAAATAAATCCCTCTCCACCGAACAATCCGGCTGAAAGCTTCTTCGTAAACGCTACACTCAGCTCTACTGAATTCTGGGCACAAAGGAACGCGCCCTTCTGTGCGATCAATCCGCCACAGGCACCGATATCAACCGGAAGCACCTCACCTGCAACCGTGGATGCAAATGCGATCGATGCGCCGGGACGTTCTGCACGGTAAGTCGCCATAAAAATAGACTCGCCGGAAAACATCCTGCCAAGACTCTTTCCCAGACCGCCGCGCATATTGGAATCCATGGACACACCTTCACTCATCCATGCCATTCCGCCGGACTGTGTATACATAGACTCACCGGCCTGATCAAAGGTCATCTCAACTGCCGGCATTGTATCGCCGATCACCTGATATCTCATAAATTAACCCTCCCCAAAAATAATATTTCCAAATCTGTTTCATACATAAGTACAGTTAATTTTACTATAGCATCTTCATTTGAATTTTTAAAGTACATACTTTCATTTATTCTAAATCCCGGATTGCACAACATCCGGATTCAACACTACTAATATACGAAATGTTCCTTCTTTTTCTTTGATTTCAATCTCTCCTCCATATTTCCGGCTCAAAACCGTGATCAGACCAAGACCGTAGCCATGCTGATGTTGTTCCATTTTACTGCTGAGTATTTTTCCGTTTTTTCTGCGCAGTTTTCCTTCCATACTATTTGTTTCAGTGATCATTAAGTAACCCGCATGCGCTTCGGCTGCTAAACGTATATATCGTTCTCCGGACACCTTTTCACAGGCTTCTATCGCATTATCCAAAAGATTGCAAAAAATGCTGCACAGATCTAAAGCCTCCACACCGGTCTGTTCCGGCAGATGAATATTAATATCCATCCGTATCCCGGCGGCATCTGCTTTTTTCTTTTTGACATAGATCACGGAATTGATGATCTGATTTTTACAAAACTGTCTGACTCTGTAGCGGCAAAGCTTCTCACTCGTCTCATTCATCCATCCGATCAAATTCGTCTCATCATCCCTTTTTCCTACTACCTGATACATTTCCCTCAGCTTACCGGAAAACTCCTGCTGCACCTCCATCTCAGATACATCTAAAAATGACTCGTAATTATTATAACGATACGCTCCGTAGTCATTATCATCCACATCCGCATAACATGCGTAATATGTTCTACCTCCATCTTCTATCTGAAACCCAACAACAGGAATTGTAACAGATTGTCCACCAGTATATTTCACACCATCTACTTGCACAGACGGAGCGCCGGGATCAAGCATAATTTCATGCTGCTTTACATACAGACAATCGGGTAATTGCCAGCTATTGTCCGGATCATTGAAATTAAAATCACTACCCTTGATAGAATGATCGTTTTTCAGCGGGTAGATCCCATCATTAAAACTTGTATTATCCGCAATCCGGTCTACTTCTTGTGTTAATGCATCAAGCTCTGCCTGGATGGCTGCCCTGTCGATATCCTGATTCGTATCATTTGCTGCCTGCACAGACAGTTCTCTCATACGCTGTAAGATCTCGTGCGTCTGCTCCAGTGCCCCGTCAGCCACCTGTACCAGCGAAATGCCATCCTGAATATTTTTGGATGCCCGATTCAGTCCCCTGATCTGAGAGCGCATTTTTTCTGAAATAGACAGTCCGGCTGCATCATCCGCACTCCGATTGATCCGATAACCAGACGACAGCTTTTCACTGGCCTTTGCTTTTTTACCCGACGTAATATTTAATTGTCTGCTGCTGTACTGTGCCAGTAAATTATGTGCTAAAACCTGCATACACTGTCTCTCCTGATTTCATATCATTCCGTTCTTTGACCGTTTTCTATTCGATCTACCAATATGAATATCGTCAGCGTTTCAACACATTTCACTCTATTGTCAAATTTAACACATCAGCTGTCAAAATTGGTTTTCTCCGGATCCAGACGACTCAGATTCTCATTCATCTGGTCCAACATCCTATGGATCTCATCCCCATCAGCATTGTTTTCCAACATATCGTACACAACCTGCATCTGATTTGCAAACTCATGCCTGATCATGCTCATCTGATGAAGATATTCCGTCACATGTTCATAATATGCCAACTCCTTCTCCCTCTGCTGATATAGTACGGAAACCTTTTTCCTTTTTTCTCTTACATTCTTCCGTTCTTTCAGCACGACACAGACCGTCAAGTCTACGCTGAACAAAACCAAAAGGTAAAACCAGCGTATCCAAGTCCCATACCCGCCGGAAAAGAGCAGTAAAAAAAGGAGCAGCTGCAAAATAGGAACCAACCATAGCACTTTTTCCACCCGGCCCGTTTTCTCTTCTGAACGGTAAAAGTGAAAGATCCATACCTCTATGATCACTGACACCAGAATACATGCGATGTCTGCAAAAGTCATAAATCACACGTCCTCTCCTGCATCCTGTCTGTAAAGTAATGAACCACTGTCTCTTTTACCTTCTGATACCTGCTCCGGCTGACAGGCAGCACCACTCCATTCTGTAATTCAACAGTTTTCCCGGAAAACTTTTTGATCTGTTCCATATTTATCACATAGCTTTGATGACAGCGCAAAAAGCATTCCGGCAACAATGGAAGCAGTTCTGATAATTTCATAGTTACACGATCTGTCTGAAGAATCTGATGAATAAAGAGATATCGTCCGTCACTCTCAACATACAGAATTTCGCTGTACGGAATCCGCAAAACCTTCTCCCGCAAAGTGAGTTCCAGCACCTGCCGATTTATCTCTTTCAGCTCAGTCAGTGCTTTTTCAACAGCCGCATATAACTTTTCCTTCTGAATCGGCTTTAGCAAAAGATACGCTGGTTGTGCTTCAAACACATCCGAAACATAGTCAATATAACCGGTAATAAAGATAATCTGAACCCTGGCATTCATTCTTTGAATCTTCTTTGCAATGGCAATTCCATTCTGATTACCAAGCACAATATCTAAAATCAGGATGTCCGGAAATTCCTTCTCTTTTCCTGTCCCAATTTCATCTACTATTTCTTTTACGGTGAATCTACATATCTCGGTTTCATATCGTTCCGTGATCATTCTTTCCAGCCATTCTGCAATCTTTACATCATCATCACAAATTCCGATCCGGTACATAGTTTCGCCTTTCCATTTCTGCCTTCATCTTCTGTTATATTTCAGATGCAAAAAAGCTCTCGATCTAATCGAGAGCTTTTATATAAAGTTATTTGAGAAGTGCGCCTCCAGGGGTTCGAACCCTGGACACCCTGATTAAGAGTCAGGTGCTCTGCCAGCTGA
>CALZQA010000025.1 GCA_945828315.1 uncultured bacterium
GTATAACACAGCGTGAACAACAGCAGAAAACAGGCATTCTTTGCGCACCCGCCGGGATATCCGCCATCCTCCGGGCCACTGTCTGTTTTCAACAGATCTACCATCTGCATCAGCTCGCGCTGTACGCGGTTTTCGCACACCTGAATGCTCTCCTCCAAAGCTTCCAGCATATCTCCCTGCTTTGCATATTGCCCCGCCAGTTCGTCCAGAAAGTGTTCCTGTTCCGCTAACAACTGTTCCTCCGCCTCCTGTCCCTTCCGGCGAAAATAGATCCAAAACCAGAAAACAGCCAGCACGAGATACAGGATCAGATTAAATATCAGCAATACGAAACGCCTCCCTTTCCGCCTCACTCAGCCATCGCTCGATCTCTCTTTTCGTTGTCTCATCCAGCCTGTTTTTTCTCTGATAGACGCCATCCTCGTAAGCGATCAGGTCCACCAGTTCATACCCTTCCGGTGTCTGCGGTGCTTCCCGGATCTGTGTGATGCGCTCAATGAAACGTCTTCCCTCACGATCCAGATGCAAATGCACATCAAAATTGACCACACTCACCACCTGCTCTGTTGCCACCCGCTCACTGGAGAAGCTGCCTTCCTTTAAGAGGCTGTTGCGCAGGGACAAAATGAGTGCCCGTGTCGTCTTGGCATGATGCGTAAACAGGGTAAACAGAGAGCCCACCTGTCCGCTTTCCACCATCCACGCCGCCACACGTGCCGATGCCACCTCGCCAATGATACTGACCGCCCCATCCGTCTTTTTTTGCAGTTCCAGTCCCTCCCATCCGTCGATGGTCGATGTTTCCCGGAAGGTAACGATATTTCTGTCCGGATACCACCGCCGCAAATGCAGCTCGAAGGCAAGCTCCAGCACACGCAGCGTATACTCCGGCGGAATGCTCTCCACCAGTGCCATGAGCAGTGTCGTCTTTCCGCAGCCCTGCATACCGGTAATGCCCACCACCCGGCAGCCCTTGACCAGCCATTGCAGCAGCGTGACGGCAGCCTGTGCCCCCGGCTGCGGAAACAGCTCCGTGAGTGCCCGTTTTCCGCCCGCGCCAAGTTTTCTCACAAAAAACATCCAGCTCTCCGCAAAATCCGGACGCGCCACCACCACGCGGGAGTGGTCTGCCATCTCATGCACCAGATAGCCCCGTGCTCTTGACAATTCTCCCGGTTGCTCATAACGACAGATATTGCGACAGACACGCTCCAGTTCCCGCTCACTCCTAAAATCAAGAAACGCCAGATGCACACTGCGTCCCTGATAAAACATCCATACACTGTGGTAATCACCCGGGGTTCCGGAAACACCTCCGGAAACTCCGTCAATGTCCATGTCCCGTAACTCATCGATCACTCCCAGTCCCTTGTAGGCACTGTAGACCTTCCATGTCAGAAGCTCCAGCTTTTCCACGAAGGACAACGGTCGTTTTCTCCGCTCATAGACAGTCAGGATATCTTCTTCCGTGATCTTATTATTTGTTCCGTCCAAAAGCCCGTTTTCCTCGATCAGGACCCGCAACGCCTCCTGCCCGTACTTTTTCTTATACAGATAGAGCAGTCGGTCAAACAGATACTCCACATTTTTCTTTCCCCTGTCACGAAAATAAAAGGTTTCATCGATCGTATGCTCGTTCAGCCGAAACAACTTCAGCAGACTCTCCTGCAAAAATTCCAGCACATACGCCTTTGCCAGATCATCTCCCACACCGCAGCGCGCAAGATTATCCCGCAATTCCTTTTTCTGGCGTGCCAGACGCTTCAGCTTTCCCTCATCCAGCTTCATCTCGTACAGATTTTCCCTCAAAATACGATTTACGTGCTCACCGATACTTCTCACCATGCCATCCAGATCAGGAATCAGTTCCTCCTGCCTGTGATTTGTATATTCCATCCCTCGTTCAGTCATTCGCACCCGCCTCCAGGATCAGATCTGCCACCTGCCGCAATCCGGCAAGAAACTGCTCGTTGCGCGAATGATTTCCGCGGCAGCATGCTTTCATATACTGCTCCACTCTGCCCCTTTCACATGCCTGTGCAAAGTGAGGATTTGTCGGGATCTGACAGATGCTCTGTCCGTCCATGCGATAAATGCGCTGCAGATTCTCGCAGTTATACACCTGATCGCTGCTGTAATTGGACAGGAGATACAACACCCTTCCCCGACAGGGAAATTGCGAGCAGAAAAAATGCTCCAGTTCCCTCTGTCTGCCGGAAAAATTGACCACCACCACGTCCGCCCGCTGTAGCATACTATCTGCAAATTCATCCCGCACACTGCCCACATCAATAAAGACAAACTCTGCAAACTCTTCCATACGCGTCATGATCCGTCGCTGCAGCTCTCCCGTCTGTACGGGATAAAGACCGGGCTTCTCTCTGGAACCGTGGGGCAGGTAAAACAAACGTTGATCCAGTAATGGCACCATACTCTCCTTCATCGCCTCTGCGTCCAGCCTGTGATGCTGTTCCTGCCAGATGAGATAATCCATCCCCTCCAGCGCATAATAGGTGCTCTCCTCCCGCAGCACCGAGCGTTTTTCCCATGAACAGAAAAACATCTCAAGATCACCCTTTCCTGCCTTCGGCTGCATGCAGATACTCCGGTGATTGAACTCAAGTGCGAGAAAACTGGCCACAGCCGTCATGCTGCTGGTCGCTCCGCATCCTCGGCTGGCACCCCAAAACACGATCTTCATGCACACGCTCCCTTCCTCGCCCGCTTAAAGCTGCGCCAGAGCAGGGATTCCTCGCATTCTGCCAGCTCCCTGCAGATCTTTACAAGCATTTTTTCAAAGGGTGCAGACAGATGGTCAAAGCTCTGATAGCCCTGATACTGCATACAGAAACGGCAGGCAATATCCTCCTCATTCAAGGGCAGCACATAAGAATCCACCACGAAGCAGTTTTCCTCCTGCAGCATGGCGAGCACACGCCTGGCACTGACCGCCTCCGCACATACATCCCGCAGGATCACGTTCATCGGCAGCGCCACGCGTTTCATCAGTTCCCGGTAGCGGAAAACCTGCGCAACCGCACAATCCATCACCAGAAAGACCTCTCCGCACGCCTGCAGAGCTTCCTCAGACGGCCACACACCAAGATCCACGATCAGATAATCGTAGTCCTTTTCCTGCCAGCAGTCTGCCGGGACCAACCGTTCATAATCAATTTTTTTATAGGTGATCGTGAGCAGTTTTTCCGCCGGATGCGGGATGCAGTAATGCATCGCCTGCTCATAAGAATTGTCCACCACGCAGACATGATAACCCATGTTCTGCAGGATGGAAGCCACATAGATACAGATGTCCGTCTGACAGGCGCCAAACAGACCAACGATTTTCTTTTCAGACAATCAAATACCCTCCATCATCTGGTTGTCTTACTCCGGGAAATATTCTGCCGAACGGCAGAGGATCAAATTTGTATACGAAAAAAAAGATATGCTAATCATAGCACATCTTTTTTGTTTGTAAAGCTATTTTATAAAAATTTAAGATTCTCAGAATCGAGCCGGCGCTGAATCGACACTACGCTTTCAGGATCTCGGACAGGTTCTCCTGAATTCCCTGCGCCACCTTGGAATTGTTCATGGAATACACATGAATGTTCGTGATCCCGTTGGCGATCAGGTCAATGATCTGATCCGTCGCGTAAATGATGCCCGCCTGCTGCATCGCAGCCTTATCACCGCCAAAATGATCCACGATGTTGATAAAGCGCTCCGGCATGTTACAACCCGACAACTTCACTGCATTTTCTACCTGCGAAGCACGGGTGATGGGCATGATGCCCGGGATGATGGGCACATTGATTCCCGCTTCACGGGCACGGTACAAAAAATTGTAAAAAATATTGTTGTCAAAAAACATCTGCGTCGTCAGGAATTCGCAGCCTGCGTCCACCTTCTTTTTCAGGTTTTGGATATCCTCCCGCTTATTGAAAGCATCCGGATGTCCCTCCGGGTAACAGGCACCGCCCACACAGAAGCCGCCGAATTCCCGGATAGTCTCCACCAGCTCTGATGCATAGTGGTAGTCGGTAAAAGGCTCGCCTTCCATCCATGACGGACGATCGCCGCGCAGTGCCAGCACATTTTCCACACCTGCGTCGCGCATATTCACCAGTGCCTCGTGGATCGACTGTTTCGTTGCTCCCACACAGGTCAGGTGCGCGATCGTGGGCACATCAAATTCCTTCTGGATACCCTCCGCGATCGTCACCGTATTTCTGCTCGTACTGCCGCCTGCTCCGTAGGTCACGCTCATGTAGCTCGGATGCAGCGCTGCCACATTGTACGCCGCCTTTTTCACACTCTCAAAATCCGCATCGGTCTTCGGCGGAAATACCTCAAAGGAGAGTGTCAGTTTCTCTTTCCCCAATATCGCATTTAATTTCATCTTTTTCCCCTTTCTACTATCCAATGAAACAGATCTTTAAACCGATCAGGATAAGGAGCACACCGCCCAGGATCTGTGCCTTTCCGGCAAGCTTTACACCGAATTTCTTTCCGATCTTCACGCCTGCAATACAGATCACAAAAGTCACGATCGCGATGATCAAAGAAGAGATAAACGCCTGAAACGCACTGTAAGCGGAAGTCGTAAATCCGGTGGAGAGCGCATCGATGGAGGTGGCGATGCCCTGTACGATGAGCAGCTTTACACCAAGCTCCCCGGAGCTTTCCTCCCCATCCTCATCACCCCGGATGCCGTCAAGCAGCATCTTTCCACCGATGATCAACAGCAGGATCAGGGCGATCCACGGAATAAATCTTTCGAACATCGAGAAGATCTCCTTGATGGTCGTGACACAAAACCATCCGATCATAGGCATCGCAAACTGGAATCCGGCGAATGTTCCCGCGATCACACACATTTTTTTCTTTTTCATGCCGGGATCATTCAGTCCGTTTGCCATGGACACCGAAAACGCATCCATTGCCAGCGCCACACCGAGCGCGATACTTTGAAGCACCAGTTCCAACCAGATTGTCATTTCTATTCCCCCTGTAATAAAAAGGATGTCTGTACAGACATCCTTTTAGATTCTTTTTTATTCCTCATCGCCTGCCACGATCGCGATGCCAAGCTCCTCCAGCTGTTTAGCATCAACCGTACCCGGCGCATCGCTCATCAGGTCGGAGGCATCCTTCACCTTCGGGAATGCCATGACGTCACGGATGGAATCCGCGTGTACCATGTGCATGATCATGCGGTCAACGCCGTAGGCAAGTCCTGCGTGAGGGGGCACACCATAAGAGAATGCGTCCAGAAGGAAGCCAAACTGCTCATGGGCGCGCTCTTTCGTGAAGCCCAGCACTTCGAACATTTTCTCCTGAATGTCGCTCTGGTGGATACGGACGGAACCGCCGCCCAGCTCCGTTCCATTGAGCACAATATCGTAAGCCTTTGCACGCACGCTGCCGGGATCGGAATCAATGTTTGCCCAATCCTCCTCCATCGGCATGGTAAAAGGATGATGCATCGCCATAAAACGGTTTTCCTCGTCAGACCACTCTAAGAGCGGGAACTCTGTCACCCAGAGGAAATTGTACTGATTCTCGTCCATCAGACCAAGCTCCTCGCCCAGCTGTAAGCGCAGTGCGCCCAACACGTTCCACACGATCTTGTTCTTGTCTGCCGCGAAAAGAAGCAGATCTCCGGGCTTTCCGTTCATCTTTGCCACAAGCGCAGCCAGTTCCTCCTCGGTCATAAACTTTGTGAAGGAAGACTTGTAGGTGCCGTCCTCATTGATACACAGATAAGCCAGCCCCTTTGCGCCGCAGCTCTTCGCAAACTCCACGAGCTTGTCGATCTTCTTTCTCGGCATCGCTCCCTGTCCACAGACATTGATACCGCGGACACTGCCGCCTGCCTCCAGCGCTCCTGTAAATACGCCAAAACCACAGTTTTTCACAACATCGGACACATCGCACAGCTCCATGCCAAAACGGGTGTCGGGCTTGTCGCTTCCGAAGCGGTCCATCGCCTCCTGCCACGGCATGCGGGGCAGCGGAAGCTGAATGTCAACGCCGATGGCCTCTTTAAATACATACTGCAACAGACGCTCGTTCACATCCAAAACGTCATCAATATCTACGAAAGATAACTCCATATCCGCCTGGGTAAACTCCGGCTGACGGTCTGCACGCAGATCCTCGTCACGGAAGCACTTTGCGATCTGGAAATAACGGTCATAGCCGCTCGCCATCAAAAGCTGCTTGAACAGCTGCGGTGACTGGGGCAGCGCATAAAAATGACCCTGATGGATACGTGAGGGAACCAGATAGTCCCGGGCGCCCTCCGGTGTGGACTTGCACAGGATCGGTGTCTCGATCTCCAGAAAGCCCTCCTTCGCCATAAACTCACGCATCAGCATGAGCACGCGGCTGCGGAGCATCAGATTGCGCTGGATATCCGGTCTGCGCAGATCCAGATAGCGGTATTTCAGTCGCGTCTCCTCATTTGTCTTGCTGTTCTCCTCGATCTGGAACGGCGGTGTCTCTGACTCGGATAAAATGCGAAGCTCCTTCGCGATGATCTCGATATCTCCCGTCTTTAAATTCTCGTTGACGGCAGCCGTACGCTTCTGCACGGTTCCCACAACGGCAATGACATACTCACTGCGCAGGCTCTCCGCCTTTGCAAAGCCCTCTGCGCCGATCTGCGGCTCATCGAACACGAGCTGTAACAGCCCGCTTCTGTCTCTCAAGTCAATAAAGATCAGACTTCCCAAATTTCTTCGTTTCTGCACCCATCCCATGACAGTGACGGCCTCGCCGATGTTGGCATTTGAAACCTCTGTACATCTATGGGTTCTGTGCAGACCCTGCATTGATTCACTCATAATCGTCCTCCTGATTTATCTGTTCAGCAGACAGTTCTACCTGTCTGTGATCCTATCTGTTGAAAAATTCCTCAAACTCTTCGTAGCCTTCTGCGGTCAGCTTTTCCTTCTGGAATTTCTTGTTTTTATTCATGCGCACCACAAGCACCTGCTTGCCCTCCGCGCGCTCCGCCTGAGCCTTGCCGATGACCTCCACCAGCTTGTCTGACGGGTATCCCTTCTCGATCAGATATGCCTTTTTCGCAGGCTGTGTCGGGATCTTGAAGTTGCTCTCCATCAGAAGCAGCACGATACGCTCAAATCCGATGGAAAAACCGCATGCCGGGACATCATTTCCGGTGAAGCGCCCGATCATCTTGTCATAGCGTCCGCCGCCGCCACACGCTGCGCCAAGCTCCGGCATCACGATCTCAAAGATCGTTCCGGTATAGTAACCCATGCCTCGCACCAGGGTAGGATCAAACACCAGATCAAATTTTGCGGTCTTTGTGGCCTCCACCGCGTCAATGATCTCCTGAAGGTTCTCGTAAACACCCTCCTCCAGATAATCAGCCAATGTATCTGCCAGATATTTCAGCCCGTTCTCCGCGCTCTCCACACCGTCGAACAGTGACAGGTATTTATCAATGGCTTCCTTTGCAAAGCCCTCTTTTTCCAGTTCCTCTGCCACGCCGTCCTTGCCGATCTTGTCCATCTTGTCCAGAATGATGCAGACCGTATCGAAGGCGTCCTCAGGAAAACCGCTGTAAAGCGCCATCGCCTTTAAAATACGGCGCTCGTTGATGTGGATCTCAAAATTCTCAAAACCGATCCGTCCGATGGTGGTGGTGGTAGCCAGGATCAGCTCGATCTCAGCAAGGTTGCTGGGCTCTCCCAGAATATCGATATCACACTGCATAAACTGACGGTATCTGCCTCTCTGGGGTCTGTCCGCACGCCATACGTTGCCCATCTGCAGCGCCTTAAAGGGAGCAGGCAGATCATTCGCATTGTTTGCGTAAAAACGCGCCAAAGGCACGGTCAGGTCGTAACGCATACCGAAATCCACGACATCCGCTTCCTCCTTTGCCTCCGCGAGTTTTAACTTTTCGCCGCGCTTTAAGATCTTGAAGATCAGTTTTTCATTCTCGCCGCCCTGCTTGCTGGAGAGATTCCCAATGTTCTCCATGCACGGAGTCTCGATCGGTGTAAATCCGAAGCTGCGGTAGGTGTCCTTGATCACACCCTGCACGTAGTCACGGATCTGCATCTCCTCCGGCAGGATATCTTTCATGCCGTTGACCGGCTTTTTTGCTAATGCCATTTTCTTCCTCCTGTATACTAATGAAACTCTTTACATTATATTTTCGTATTACAAAAAGGTCAATACCTCAGCGAAAAAAAGGGGTGGACATCAACTGTCCACCCGGTGTTATTAAAAAAGCTTCCGTTTCCGCTCGATCATCTCATCGATGCGCTCCATATACTGCGCCACATCCTTCACGTTTTCACATCGTTCGATGCGTCCGTCAGGGTAGACACGCTTTGAAATGCTGCCTGCGCCGAGGGCGAGGATGGTCTGTTTCTCCTCCATGATGAGGATATTGTAGATGCCCTCCTTGCCGGGCAGTCCGTAGCCGACATTTTCAAAATTGCCCGCCATGTTTTTCTGGCGGTAGAGATAATAGGGCACCATGCCCATGGCACGGGCGCCTGCCTCGGTCACATGCCCGTGCTCCGGGGTGATCTCGATCTTGAAGTCCTTGTATTCATCCCGACAGATGTTGAGTCTGGCTGCACGTTTCAGTGCAAGAGAATGCACCGTCAGATTGTCCGGGCGCAATTCCCGGATACGCTCCATCGTCTGTTTTACGTCATCTAACGTCTCCCCCGGCAGTCCGAGGATCAGATCCATATTGATATTGGTAAATCCGACCTCCCGCGCCAGCTGAAAGCTCTCCACTGTCTGTGCCACTGTGTGATGTCTGCCGATGACCTTCAAGGTCTCGTCCTTCATCGTCTGCGGATTGACGGAAATACGGTCTACCGCCGGATGTGCCTTGATCGCCATGAGTTTCTCCCGCGTGATGCTGTCCGGGCGGCCTGCCTCTACGGTAAACTCCAATAAATGGGAAAAATCAAACCGCTCCTCGATCATCGTAAGCAGCCGGTCCAGCTGCTCCGGCTCTAATGTGGTCGGTGTACCACCGCCAATATAGATGGAGTTAAGTTTTTTGTGCCCAAACGCGCTTTTCGCATAGTCCAGCTCCCGCTCCAACGCATCCAGATAATGATCTACCTGATCTTTCCATGCGCCCAGCGGATAGGATGTGAAGGAGCAGTACAGGCATGTACTCGGACAGAAGGGAATGCCGATATAGAGGCTGAATCCCTCCTTGTAGTCCAGCTTTGAGAGCAGTGCACGCTCCCGTTTTGCGATGTCGATGGCCAGCGCGATCTTCTCATCGCTGGCGTGATACTGTTCCTTCATAAAGGCAGTGATCTCTGCCTCTGACTGTCCCTGCTCCAGCATCTGCATGGGGATCTTCGTGGGACGAATACCGGTGAGGGAGCCCCAGGGCAACTCCTGCCCGGTGAGCTTCACCAGCATGTCATAGAGACCGATCTTCAGGTCGTTTTTTACAGAAAGACGCTCGTCACTGCTGCACGGGATCTGTTCCCGCACTTCGCCGTGGGTCTCATCCCACCAGCACACATCGATCACGCGGTCGTGAAAACCAATGTCCATGCGGGCGCTGACCGGCTCGTCTGTTTCTTTTTTTTCTGCGGATACAGAAACATTCTCCGGTGGAAAGAATGCTTTCACCAGAGAATGGATGTCATATTCAAAGTCTGCTTTATTTAACTGTACTTGTATCATAATTATTCTCTTTCACTAAATAAACGGATTGTACCGTTTCTCATCGCCGATCTTCGTCGGCTCGCCGTGTCCGGTATATACGATCGTTAAATCCGGTAATTTAAATACCTTTTCTTTAATGGAGCGGACAAGTGCCGACATACTGCCACCCGGCAGATCCGTGCGTCCCACAGACTCACAAAACAGCGTATCGCCGGAAAACAGAACTTCCTCCTGTGGGAAATAATAGCACACGCCGCCCGGTGTGTGTCCGGGTGTATGCATCACGTGGATCTCCATGCCTGCAAGGTTTAAGATATCGTCGTCCTTCACCGTCCGGTCTGCCTTGAGAGAAACAGTTGCCCCGATCATGGCACAGGCATTCAGCTCCGGACGCTCTAACATATCCGCATCGTCCTCATGCACGTAGACCGGGATATCAAACTGCGCCCTCAATCCCTCCACGCCCATGATATGGTCAAAATGTCCGTGTGTCAGCAGGATCGCCACCGGCGTATATCCGCCCACTGCGATCTTGCCCGCAAGCATGTTCGCATTGTCGCCCGGATCAATGATCAGACATTCCTTCGTATCTTCGTTAACTGCAAAATAGCAGTTGGTGCCTACTACTCCCACTACATAATGCTCTATCTTCATCAGCCTGTCGTCCTCTCTATATCGATCACACTCTCTACCTGGCGGAGTTTTTCGATCAATCCGTTGACCTGCTCCTTGCCCTTTGTCTCAAAGGAAATAGAGATGGTCACAATACCCTGTTTACTCGTCTTGGAATGGATGGAATTGATGTCGATTCCACGCTCCGTAAAAGAGCGGGTCAGGTCTACCAAAAGTCCGGTGCGGTTGTTTCCGTATATATTGATCTCGGCAAGATAAGTGCCTGCCTCGCCGTCTGCACTGTCACTGCTCCACTCTGCCTCGATGAGACGCGCCTTTTCCAGCTCGGAGAGATTGATCATATTAATACAATCGGTCCGGTGAATGGATACACCTCTTCCTCTCGTCACGAATCCCACGATCTCATCGCCCGGCACCGGGCTGCAGCACTTGGACAAATGCACAGCAATATCGTATAAGCCCTTCACCACAATACCGCTCTTGGAACGGTGCTCCACCGGCTGACGCTCGACGTTTGCATGCTCAACCTTCTTTAACACATCCTCGTCTGTCACAACGAGCGGATGATCCTTGCGGTATTCCTCCTGCATACGGTTGGCAACCTGACTCTCCTTTAACGCGCCATGTCCGATAGTCGCCAGACAGTTTTCCCACTGTTGAAAACCGTACTTGCGCAGGATCTTTGCCTGGTATTCCGGCTTGTTGATATCCGGCCAGTTGATGCCCTTGGTCTTGCAATATTTCTCCAGAAGCTCCTTGCCCTTTAAGATGTTTTCCTCTTTAAACTCGCTGCGGAACCACTGGTTGATCTTGTTTTTCGCCTGTGTGCTTTTGACGATATTGAGCCAGTCACGGCTGGGCCCTCTGGAATTCTGTGAGGTGATGATCTCGATACGGTCACCGTTCTGGATCTTGTAATCGATGGGCACCAGTTTTCCGTTGACCTTTGCGCCGATCATCTTATTGCCGACTGCAGAATGCACACTGTATGCAAAATCAATGGGTGTGGAACCGTTCGGCAGATTTTTCACATCTCCGGAGGGGGTAAAACAGAATACGGTGTCGGAAAACAGATCCAGATCGCTCTTCAATAAGCTCATGAATTCCCGGTTATCCGACATGTCGCGCTGCCACTCCAGGATCTGGCGCAGCCAGCTTAACTTTTCTTCCTCTCCGCCCACTGCATTGCCGTTGGCAGCCTCTTTATATTTCCAGTGCGCGGCGATACCATACTCCGCCGTGCGGTGCATTTCATAGGTACGGATCTGTATCTCAAAAGGCCGTCCGTCGGGTCCGATCAGCGTCGTGTGCAGTGACTGGTACATATTCGGCTTCGGCATCGCGATATAATCCTTGAAACGACCGGGGATCGGCTTATACATCTCATGGATCACGCCCAGCGCCGCATAACAGTCCTTCACGTCGTTGACGAGGATACGGATCGCAAACAGATCATAGATCTGGTCGATCGTCTTGCCCTGATTGACCATCTTTTTATAAATGCTGAAAAAGTGCTTGCTGCGTCCATCGATGGTCGCCTCAATGCCGGCATCCTTAATGTGCTGTTCCACTTCCTCGACGAGTTTTTTTACATATTCGTCTCTGGCAGTTTTTCTCATGGCGATCTTTTCCACCAGATCATAGTATGCTTCCGGCTCCAGATATTTTAAGGAGAGGTCATCCAGCTCCGTCTTGATCTTTGAAATACCGAGACGCTGCGCGATAGGTGCGTAAATGTCCATCGTCTCCCGGGCCTTCTCCCGCTGCTTCTCCGGCTTCATATATTTGAGTGTCCGCATGTTGTGCAGACGGTCCGCCAGCTTGATCAGGATCACACGGATATCCTTTGCCATCGCAAGGAACATCTTTCGCAGGTTCTCCGCCTGGATCTCCACCTTATCCGCATCGTAGGACAGCTGTCCCAACTTTGTGACACCATCCACCAGCAGTGCAACTTCTTCGTTGAACTCCTGCGCGATCTCCTCGTCAGTCATGACGGTATCCTCCACCACATCGTGGAGCAGTCCGGCAACAATCGTCTCCTTATCCAGCTCCAACTCCGCCAGAATGATGGCAACACAGAGCGGATGTATAATATAAGCCTCGCCGGATTTGCGTACCTGTCCCTTGTGGGCATCGTTCGCGATCCGGAAGGCTTTTTCGATCATAGATATATCGTCAGAAGGGTGATATTTGCGCACGCAATTGATCAGCTCGTCATAAAGGATCTCGGGGCTGACAAAATCGTCCATTTTCCGGATGTGCTCGGAAGTTGACATCACTTTTTGTTCTAATTGTTCAATCTGCTCATTTGTAATATCTGCCATATGATCACCCTACTCTTCCTGCATTCAAAACGCATTCAAAGCTAAGCTCTATTCCGCTTCACTTCAATAAAATTTGTTACAATTTTACTAAAAAATTCAGAAAATTGCAATCCCATAGATAAACGGAATCCACAGAAATTCAGGCAATTTTTTATGCAAAATGCAAAAAAGCGCGCATTACGCGCACTTTTTTGTCCCTTCTACAGCGCTTTGATACGCTCTAATGCTGCCACAGTATTCTCGTAGCTACCGAAAGCGGTCAAACGGAAATAGCCTTCTCCGCTGGGTCCAAAGCCTGAACCCGGTGTTCCGACCACATTTGCCTTCTCAAGCAGATAGTCGAAGAACTCCCAGGAAGTCATCTGATCCGGTGTCTTCAGCCAGATGTAAGGCGCATTGACACCACCGTACACCTCAAATCCTGCCTCCTGCAGACCAGACTTGATCGTCGATGCGTTTTTCATATAATAAGCGATCTGCTCCTTCAACTGTGCCTTTCCGGCATCGGAGTACACTGCCTCGCCCGCTCTCTGGATGATATAGGGTGCACCGTTGAATTTCGTGCCGTGGCGTCTTGCCCACATGCTGTGCAGAGAGACATCTCCACACTTTAACTCCTTGGGAACGACTGTATAACCTAAGCGTACGCCGGTGAAACCTGCATTTTTTGAAAAGCTCTTCAGCTCGATCGCACACGTCTTTGCACCCTCGCACTCGTAAATAGAGTGTGCCACGTTGTCCTCGGAAATATACGCTTCATACGCGCCGTCGTAGATGATGACCGCGCCGACCTTATTCGCATAATCTACCCACTCCTGCAGCTGTGCCTTGGTGATGGTCGTTCCGGTAGGATTGTTGGGCAGGCACAGATAGATCATGTCCGGTGTCTCCTTCGGGAACTCAGGCACAAAGTTGTTCTCTCTTGTGCAAGGCATGTAGATCACATTGCTCCACATTTCTGTGGCAGGATCATAGGTGCCGGTTCTGCCCGCCATCACGTTGGAATCCACATAGACAGGGTACACCGGATCACAGACCGCAATACGGTTTTCCGTCGAAAAGATCTCCTGAATATTTCCGGAATCGCTCTTTGCGCCGTCTGAGACAAAGATCTCGTCCGCCTCGATGTCACAGCCTCTTGCCTTATAGTCATTGTCAGAGATCGCCTTGCGTAAAAACTCATAACCAAGATCCGGTGCATAGCCGCGGAAGGTTTTTGCGTCCGCCATCTCATCTACCGCTTTATGCATCGCCTCAATAATGGCAGGTGCCAAGGGCTGTGTCACATCGCCGATACCCAGACGGATGATATTCTTGTCCGGATTTGCCTCGGAAAAAGCCGCTACTTTCTTTGCAATTGTACTGAACAGATAGCTGCCCGGTAATTTCTGATAATTGTCGTTGATCTGAAACATTTCTTTAATCTCCTTTATTTTGAATAAATCCCCTTTAAATATCCTTAAATATCAATTTCACCATTAAAGACCACAGTGGCAGGTCCCGTCATGTACACAAGGTTGGCATCACGATCCCACTCAATATGCAGGCTTCCGCCCAGCAGTTCCACGTCCACCGCATCCTTTGTCAGACCGTTTAAGATCGCTGCCACAACAGTAGCGCACGTTCCCGTGCCGCAGGCAAGCGTCTCCCCGCTGCCCCGCTCCCACACACGCATGCGCAGATGTGTCTCATCGATCACATTGACAAACTCCGTGTTGACGCGCTTCGGAAATACCTCATGGTTCTCAAAATCAGGTCCGATCTTTGTGAGATTCAGCGTACGCACATCCTCGTCCACGAAAGTGACACAGTGAGGATTTCCCATGGACACACAGGTGACCTTATATTCTTTTCCCGCCACTTGTAAGGATTGTGCGATGACAGGCTCTGCCTGATCACCGTCATCCGGGTCAATGCCATCCGAAGGCTTCCCGCTCATATGTACCGGGATCTCAGACGGCGTCAGAATCGGCGCACCCATGTTCACCCGCACCTTTTCCACCTTTCCATCCTTCACGGTAAGATTTAAATATTTGATACCTGCCAATGTCTCCACACTGATGCTCGTTTTATCTGTCAGACCGAAATCATACACATATTTTGCCACACAACGGATGCCGTTTCCGCACATCTCACCGCGCGAACCGTCAGCATTGTACATTGCCATCTCAAAATCCGCTGTCTTTGACGGCCGTATCAGGATCAATCCGTCAGATCCGATGCCAAAGTGGCGGTCGCTGACTATTTTTGCGACCTCCTCCGGATGCTCCACCGTCTCTGAAAAACAGTTGACATATACATAATCGTTTCCGCATCCATGCATTTTCGTAAACTTCATCGCCGGATACCTCCCTATTCGTTCATAAGTGTTAATATCATATATGCAGTCTCTACTACGCCGGTTCCATTGTCCATGCTGGACTTCTGGATGTAACGATGCGCTTCCGATTCCGTCAGTCCATTTCGCTCCATCAGGAGTGCCTTTGCCTGCTCGATAGTCTTTTGTTCTTCCTCAGAGCGCACCTTCGGCTTCGCGCGCATCTTTTTTCGCCAACGGGAATATGCGTAGCTCATGACCTCCATCGTTGAGAGCAGGTCACTTGTATGCAGCGGCGTGGACAAACTGAACACATCCGGTATCGCACGTGCCTCCACGTAGTCCTTCGGACCGATCATCAAAAACTGAAACCGTGAGCCTGCAGACTCATAAATGTCGATCGCCATGCCATCGATCAGCTTGTAATTGCTGACAATAATGCCGCTGTCACATTCACTTGCCGCCTGCAGCGCCTGTGCCACGGTGGAGACAGATGCGTCCACGGAATATCCTGCTCTGCGCAGTACATTTTTCAGACTTTTCGCGGTCTCTTGCTTTGGAAATACTAAAATAATGTTCATTCGTGTGAATCTCTCTTTTCCGGCAAATTAAAATTTGTACAAGTATTCCTCAAGCTCCCAATTTGTCACCTGCGAACGGTATGTCGCCCACTCCTGCTTTTTCATCTTCAAAAGCTTCTTGCAGATATGACTTCCCAGTACAGACTGAACAAATTCATCTGCCTCAAAAGCATCGATGGCTTCCTTTAAAGATTCCGGCATATGTCCGATGTTTAATGTCTCCTTCTCCGCATCGCTCATGTCAAAGACATTCATCTGAACTTCTGCCGGAGGATTGATCCGGTTTTTGATACCATCCAGTCCTGCTGCCAGACAGAGTGCCAGCGCCAGATACGGATTCATGGAAGGATCCGGACTTCTTAACTCAATACGCTTATTGGAATCCTTCACCATCGGAATACGGATGAGCGGTGTGCGGTTCGTAAATGACCATGCAACATCCGTCGGTGCCTCGTAGCCGGGAACGAGACGCTTATAGGAATTTACCAGCGGATTCAGGATGAGTGTCATTCCCTGAATGTGCTTCATGATACCACCGATAAAATAATATGCTTCCTTACTCAGTCCATATCTCCCTGCCGGATCATAGAAAATATTTTCTCCGTCGTGTGACAATGACATGTTCAGATGCACACCGCTTCCGGCAACATCTGCCTTCGGCTTCGGCATAAAGCTCGCAAACAGTCCATGGCGCTTTGCCACCGTCTTTACAGCCAGCTTGAAGGTCATAAAATCGTCTGCGATACCGAGTGCTTCCTTATATTTAAAGTCCACCTCGTGCTGTCCGGCAGCTACCTCATGATGGGATGCCTCGATCTCACACCCGAGATCCTCCATCGTCAGCACGATATCGCGACGGGCATTTTCGCCGGAGTCATTGGGTCCCAGGTCAAAATATCCCGCGCGCTCTTTTGTCTCCAGGGTGGGATTTCCCTCATCATCCGTATTCAGCAGGAAAAACTCGCACTCCGGTCCCACCTGAAACTCATAGCCCATCTCCGCCGCCTGCTCGATGACCCGTTTTAACACGCCACGGGGATCGCCCTTGTAAGGCTTTTCATTTGCGGCATAAACGTCACAGATGATACGCGCCACCTTGCCCTGCTGGGGACGCCACGGAAAGATTGCGAAGGTATCAGGATCGGGATACAGGTACATATCCGACTCCTCAACTCTGGCAAAACCCTCGATGGAAGAACCGTCAAACACGTACTGGTTGTTCAGCGCCCGCTCCAGCTGGTTTTTCGTGATCGCCACGTTCTTTAATGTTCCGAAAAGATCCGTAAACTGCAGACGGATAAACTCTACATCTTCCTCCTCTACCATCTGTAAAATATCCTGTTTCGTATAATGTGACATTATTTTTCTCCTTCTCTATGATTGTGTACAATATTTTAAAACCTGTTCAAATCCCAGCTGTCCGCCAAACAGATCCAGCGCACTTCCGATCGTGACGTTCACGCGTCCCTGTCCGATCCGGGCTAGCTCCTCCAGATCTGAGTAACTGCCTACCCCACCGGCGTAGGTGATCATCGGAGACGGATCCCGGTCACCGGCTTTGAGTGCTGTGTCGTTACCACTGCTCCTGCTCCACTCAGCCAGCAGCGCCACCAGCTCTTTCTCAATGCCGCGGGCCTGTCCCTCCACGTCGACCGCATGAACTAAAAACTCATCCGCATAGTCTGACAGCCGGGTCAAAAACTCCGGTGTCACCCGCTCCTTTGTCAGCTTCTGCCAGCGATCGGTCACTACATAATAATGGCCGTCCTCTTTTTTCCGACAGCTCACATCCAGCACCAGATGCGCTCTGCCCACCTTTGTTTTCAGCTCCTCCAACCGGTCAAAGCGGATCTCTCCTCCTGAAAAAACATAAGAAGTCACGATCACATGACTCGCGCCTGCACGGATAAACTCCATCGCGTTGTCCGCCGTGATCCCTCCGCCGATCTGCAGCCCTCCCGGATATTCCGCCAGTGCTGCCAGCGCCTGCGCCTTTGTCGCCTCATAGTAGTCCGAATCCCGCGCATTTAGCAGGATCACATGTCCGCCCCGCAGACCCTTCTCCCGGTAGAGCCTGGCAAAATCCGCCGCCGAGCGCTCTGAGACAAAATTTTCCGTGGCAAAATCTCCCTCGTCACGCAGGCTTTTTCCCACGATCTGCTTGACCTTGCCGTTATGAATATCGATACAGGGTCGAAATTCCATAGATCCACCTCTCACATGTTGTAGAAATTTATATCTTATAGAGTGTAGCACAATTTCACGAAAAACAAAATATTTCCTTTTCATTTTTTTATATTATTAAGTGCCTGCGCTCCATTGACATTGTTTTTTATTTTTTGTATCATAGATACATTAAACTAAATGATACAATCATATCTGTACATTACCCTGACAGATACTGAAATTACAAACTTGAAAGTGAGGATAAAAACAATGGGTTCAATTATTGGTGAAGGCATTACTTTTGATGATGTTCTGTTGGTTCCGCAGTATTCGGAAGTGACTCCCGACATGATCACTCTGACTACAAAGCTGACAAACGCCATCACATTAAACATCCCTATGATGAGTGCTGCAATGGACACTGTTACCGAGCACCGCATGGCGATCGCGATGGCACGTCAGGGAGGTATCGGAATCATTCATAAAAACATGTCTATCGAAGCACAGGCAGAAGAGGTTGACAAAGTAAAACGTTCCGAGAACGGTGTCATCACCGATCCTTTCTCATTATCAGAGGAGCATACCTTACAGGATGCAGACGATCTGATGAGCAAGTTCCGCATTTCCGGTGTTCCGATCACTAGAGACGGCAAGCTGGTGGGCATCATTACAAACCGCGACCTGAAATTTGAGACTGATTTCACAAAGAAGATCAAGGAGAGCATGACTTCCGAGAATCTGATCACCGCACGTGAAGGCATTACTCTGGAAGAAGCGAAAAAAATCCTCGCAAAGGCAAGAAAAGAAAAACTCCCCATCGTGGATGCGGACAACAATTTAAAAGGTCTCATCACCATCAAGGACATTGAAAAGCAGATCAAATATCCGCTCAGTGCAAAGGATGCGCAGGGACGTCTGCTCTGCGGTGCAGGTGTCGGTATCACCAGCAACATGATGGATCGTGTAGATGCCCTGGTAAAGGCTCACGTAGACGTCATCGTTGTGGATTCCGCTCACGGACATTCCAAGAATATCTTAGAGGCAGTGAAAAAGATCAAGGCAAAATATCCCGATCTGCAGGTCATCGCCGGAAACATTGCTACCGGCGAGGCTACGAAAGCACTCATTGAAGCAGGCGCTGACGCGGTAAAGGTAGGTATCGGACCCGGTTCCATCTGTACCACCCGTGTCATTGCAGGTATCGGTGTTCCGCAGATCTCAGCGATCATGGATTGTTATGCAGTTGCAAAAGAGTACAACATCCCCATCATTGCAGACGGCGGTATCAAGTACTCCGGTGACATGACAAAGGCACTGGCTGCCGGCGCAAACGTATGTATGATGGGTAGTCTTTTCGCAGGCTGTGACGAGGCACCCGGTACGTTCGAGCTCTATCAGGGAAGAAAATACAAGGTTTACCGCGGTATGGGAAGTATCGCAGCCATGGAGAATGGTTCTAAGGACCGCTACTTCCAGGAGAATGCAAGAAAGCTCGTTCCCGAAGGTGTCGAGGGACGTGTGGCATACAAGGGTTCTCTGGAGGACACTGTTTTCCAGATGATCGGCGGTATCCGTTCCGGTATGGGCTACTGCGGCTGCCCTACTATTGCAGACCTGCAGGAGAGAGGCAAATTCGTGAAGATCTCTGCGGCAGCGCTGCGTGAGAGTCATCCCCATGACATCCACATCACGAAAGAAGCACCGAACTATGCCAGTGACAGTAACTAGAGTCCGGTCTCAGCAGTGAATGCTTTGACCTGATTGTTCAAAAAGGGAGGATTTTTATTATGGGTATTATCAGCAGATTTACAACGATCATGAAAGCAAACATCAACGACTTGTTAGACAAGTGCGAAGATCCTGCCAAAATGGTAGATCAGACACTGCGTGAGTTAAACGAAAGCCTTGCTGAGGTCAAGAAAGAGACCGCCGGCGTCATGGCTGAGGAACAGCGCTGCAAGCGTGAGTATGATGCAGTGGTTGCCGAAATCGACAAGTGGACAGGATATGCAGAAAAAGCGATCAACGCAGGCAACGATGGCGATGCCAAAGAATTCATTGCCAAGAAGCAGCAGGCGGAAGCAAAGCTTTCCAGCGTAAAGCAGACCTACGATGTTGCTGCTGAAAACGCAAATAAGATGCGTCAGATGCACGACAAGCTGGTTTCCGATATCAACATCTTAGAAGGCAAGCGCGAGATGATCAAGGCAAAGGTCGCAGTTGCCAAGACTCAGCAGAAGGTGAACGAAGTAACCTCCAAGACAAAGGTGGACGGCACCATTGCTGCATTTGAACGCATGGAGGCAAAGGCTGACCGCATGCTGGACTCCGCCAACGCAATGGCTGCACTGAATTCGGCTCCGGAAGACAGCGCGGAAGCACTGGCTGCAAAGTATGATTCCGGCTCCGTTTCCTCCAGCGTTGATGCAGAGCTTGCTGCCATGAAGGCAAAGCTCGGAAAGTAGAGGCACACATATGGGTAGAGCAGGTGCCGGAGGATCCTCCGGCGGTTCCCACCACTCCGGTGGCGGACATTCCATTAGCAGGTCCAGTGGCGGACACCGCGTGAGCAGCTCCCGTGCAGGCAGCGGAAGCAGCCGCTCCGGCGGCAACAGCTCCTATCGCAGCACTCCTCCCCGCAACAGTTACGGCGGCTATCCCCCGCCCCGCCCGTCATATGGCAGGCGAACGACTGTTTTTGTCGGTAACCGCGGCGGTTCCGGTTACACGAATGCTTTCGGAAGTATCATCGCATCGCTGGTCGTTCTGATCGTTTTTACCGCGATCATGTTCGGGATCGTAAGTTTTATGTTCGGCGGCGGAACAAAAACTGCCAATGTGAGCAGTACGATCAATCGCGAACCCCTTACAGACAGTGCGGCTTTTATCAATGATTGTATTGATGATGAGCTTGACTGGTTTGACAATATTTCCGGCACAGAGCGCAGACTCCGGAACTTTTATGACAAGACCGGTGTCCAGCCGTATATCGTACTCCACGCCTACGATCCTTCTCTCACAACCGATGAGGAAAAAGAGAACTGGGCAATGGAATACTACGACGCGCACATTCAGAATGAAAACACATTCCTCTATGTGTACTTCGCCGAGCAGGATACGGATAACGATGTAGGCTATATGTGTTATGTGAACGGTAAACAGACCGGTTCTGTCATGGATTCCGAGGCAATCGAGATCTTCTGGAACTACATAGACCGCTACTGGTACTCCGACATGAGCACCGACGATCTGTTCGTGACTGTCTTCGATAAAACAGCAGACACGATCATGCGCGTATCCACAACCGGTGCAGATGTGGCAAAGATCGCTGTTATCATCATCGGCGTAATCGTTATTTTGATCCTTTTGTTTGTCTGGTGGAAAGCCAAGGCAAGGCGTGAAAAGGAAAAAGCCGCCGAGACCGAGCGCATCTTAAATACACCGATGCAGGATCTGGTCAATGAGAGCAAGGCAGACGAGCTTGCAAAGAAGTATGATGAAATGGAATAAATGAAAACAAAAACGTGGCGAAACCACCAAATGGTTCGCCACGTTTGTTCTATCTTTGGTAAACTGTACGAAAACACTACTTATTTCCCAAATACGCCATTTCTTCTTTGATCTGCTCATACAACGGACGGATTACACTCGGTGTTTCCTCCAACTCGTCTGCAATCTGCTCCAGTGATTTGTTCTTGAGCAACTTTTTACGAATCTGTTCATGAAGTTTTTTTTGCATGCCCTCTTCTCTGCCTTCCTCTCTGCCTTCCTCTCTGCCTTCCTCAATGGCTTCCTCGCGCTGCAATTCAAGACGACGCTCAAACGTATAATCCATGGTCATCATATGAGTCACCTCCTCTCGGTGTTGGATCAAAAAATCTTTCAGCACATTTTCTCTGATGCACTGATTGATTGCCTATTCAATCGCAATTTCCAAATCACTAAAATTATTTTTCGCAATAGATATACGATTCAGACGGCTCACCAACTCCTGTCCGCCCTACCTGTGGAAAAGAGATTATTTTGTGTGACACAAAACAATCATTTGCTTTGTTTTGAGTATAACATCGTGTAAACTGGAATACAAGTTATTTTGCACCTAAAAAAATTTTAGATATAATTGATCTGAAATCCGGGTTCGCCATACTCGGCGATCAGTTCCTCCATCCGGTACTGTTCGCTAGCACTCATGTCCACGATCCCAAGATTTGGCATCTTAAACAGCGGTGACAGATCATCGATCATACATTCTTGCATATTCAGATATGTGATATCCTCCCGTCCCTCCAATGCCGAGATGTCCCGAATATCCGAATAGTAAATATATAGTTTTCCAATATAGGCGACATCACGGATACACTCCAGATCTGTCTGTCCGTCAGCCCCGATCGCCAGTTCATCGATATACATCCCCTGTATATACTTCCAAGCGTCCGAATTGTTTCCAATCCCAAGATAGTCATATCTCTGAAATTCGCTGATCGGACTGCCGTCATAGCTTCCGGTATTGTCAAGATTCAGTGCGCTGATCGCCGGCCATGTACGAACTGCCTCGATCCCCTTCAACCTTCCATTATCCATCAGATTGACATCTCTCAGCTGTTCTTTGCCCGCCAGCGGCGAGAGATCTGTAATGTCATTATTTGTCAAATGGATCTGCTGCAGTTCCTCCAGATCCTTCATCGGAGACAGGTCTGTGATCTGTTCCGCTTCGATAAACACGATCCTCAGATTCGGCATATTTGCCAAATCCGAAAGATCCCTGATCGATCCGCGTAATCGCTCAGCCGTTGCAAACCACGCGCTGCTCTCCTCATAGTATTCGTTCATAGAAGCGCATGCTGTATCCTTCTGTATGTAAATCTCCTCTACCCTTTTCAGATCATCCATTGTCAGCGGCTCGTCCGGCATATCCAGCATGAGCCGCACTGCTTCCTCGATCAGCGGCTCCTGAAATGTCACATATCTGTCATGAACCAGCGTCTGGTACGCCAGTACGCCACCTGTCACACATACTGCCAGTACCACTGCCAAAACAGCTGCCCATTTGGTCTTTTTTCTTCTGCGTGCAATGTACTCCCTTGTCGTCCGGTGCAAAGCGTCCAGCAGCTCGTCATCGTTTTTGTAACGCTTATCCGGCGCAAAGGCGCAGCATTTTGCCGCAACCTTTTCCAGCTTTGTCAGCGGAAGCTTCATCGGCTGTTCCTTTCCGGTCAGCAGCCATGACAACACCACTCCAAAGGAGTAGATGTCCGAGCGGATATCCGTCTGCATAAAACCATACTGCTCCGGCGGTGCAAAGCCTTCCGTTCCGCTGATCACCGTATCGCTGGCTGCTTCTTTCTTATACACACGGCTGATGCCAAAATCAATGAGCGCCAGACTGCCGTCATCCCGTACGATAATGTTCTTGGGTTTGATGTCACGGTGAATGATGACCGGATCACTGGTGTGAAGCGCCTTCATCGCCTCTGCCAGCGCGATCGCCAGTTCTCTTGCGATGTCTTCTGTCATGATATGACCTTTCACATACTGATCCAAGGACACGCCTTCTATATATTCCCTCAAAATACAGCGGTAGTTTTCGTTTTTATACACTCCGACAAAATAGGGCAGCGCGGCGCAGCGGATGTTCTCCAGCTGCGCATCTTCCGTCTGACCAGGCAGTGTGCTGTCTCCGGTGTAGCATTTCGCCACCATCTTTTTCCCTATAGACTTCTGTTTCAAAAGCAACGTATCACAGCCCTCCACGCAGCTGAGACACTCTACGATATCATACGCCTCCACCAGTTCCCGGGGCAATGTATCCTCGTAGCCTTCCCCATAAAAGTTATAGAATGCCTCGTAGCTTTCCACTTTTCTCCTCCCAATCCATACTCATAGTGTAACATCCATGTTGATACTCCTTTATTATACACGCCCGAGCTTACCAAGTACATTATTTTTGTAAAAAAGGCGATTCCTGCAATCAGGAACCGCCTTTCTACTCAATACCTCTTAAATATCATTTTTTTACTGTAACTGTTACCTTCACGGTCTTTCCGTTTGCCTTTACAGAGATCACAGCCTTTCCGGCTTTCTTACCGGTAACCGTACCTTTGGCATCTACGGTAGCTACCTTCTTGTTGGAAGAAGCGTAAGTGATCTTGGTTGCCGGCGTAGCGGTTGCGGAGATCTTTACTTTCTTTCCAACCTTAACAGTGGCTTTTGTAGATTTTACGGTTAAGACCTTATTGTCTGTGATCGTCGCAACCTTTAATTCCTTTGCTTCTTTATCCCAATCAGCAACCGGTGCGATACGATATTCTCCATCTACTTTCTTATCGGAAGTATAATCTTTGCTGACAAGAACAGTTCCATCCGCCTTCGTCAATTTGAAATCATCAAAATAAATGGCACTGTTTTTTGCTGTCAGATTAATTCCCTGAACGCCAATCCAAAAATCCGGTGCTACTGTCTGAGATTTCGTGATATCTGTCTCTATATCGTCTGCCTGAGGCACCCCGGATGTGGCATAATCGTATGTGATCACATAAAAATCACCGGATTTTTTTACAGAAGCATAGTCGGCCGTGAACTCTTTCTGTTGCTCTTCGTTCCAATAAGTAAGCACGCCATCATGGAAATCTACAGGTCCGCAGTCCAGATTGCCACCGTATTTCCAGTCATCACCAGTAACATCACTCAAACCCACACCACACCGAACTGAAATACTCGCATCTTTTTTCATAAAAGATGTCGGGATGTAAAGCTTGTAGCTGACACGATAGCTTTCGGAATATGCCGACGGCTCACCAAGATTCCAAATGTTGAAATCGGTTTTGGAAGCATTTCCTTCACATTTATCCAAGTCTTCCCAACTCACATTGGTGTAATTTACCGGAATTTCAATGACCTTATTCTTCGTTGCAGCTGAAACCTCGGTTACCGGTGCAAGAAGGCTGAGTGCCATTGCTCCTGCGCCAATCATGGTCATCACTCGTTTTACAATTTTGTTCATAAGCTTGTTCTCCTCCTTTTGTTATTTTCTGGATGATAATTGATTTTACCATTTTCCTTTTTCAAAAAGGGATGCACGCTGCACACATTTCCCTGTTATCCCTCTCCCAGCAGCGGAACCTCGATGGAGGTCAGCAGATACTGCATCTCCATCATATCCATATGGTGGGAAATGCCGAAGATAATAGCCGCATCTCTCTTAAATTTTGGATACAGCACACTTTTGCCTGCACTTTTGAGCAATTCCTGCGTCTCATCCAACGACAGCCCAAAGCCAAAGGCAAGCTGGATCAGCTTATCCCGTGAAGGGATACGCGTCCCATTGAAAATCTGATGGCCATAGGTTCTGTCTATCTGCGCTTTCTTAATAACCTGCTCCGAAACCATCCCGCGTTCTTCACAAAGTTTTCGCAAGTATTCCGATATGGATCGTTCCTCAAATGCGTCCTTGTTCCCATCTAAAACATCCCGGAAATTCTTGCTTCCAAGGATCTGTTTCAATAAGGCATTGGTAGGCTCTGCCACGCCATCACCTCTTCCCTGCTTCCTCTGTATGTAGTGTCGTATTATTTCCCTTTTGCGATTATAACATTTTTTTTCGCAAAAGAGGGATGCAGCCTGCACACAGAGTCCATCCCTCCCGGTTACCCTTTGCAGGCTTTCTGGCTTTTTTAAATCATATCGATTGCTTCCCTCACGTTGCTGACCGGCACCAGACGGATGCCATCTGTATTCTGCAGGCCATCCATGCATACCCGCGGCAAAATGCAGATGGTAAATCCGAGTTTCTTTGCCTCCGCCACGCGCTGGGAAGGCATGCTGACTGCACGCACCTCACCGCTAAGCCCCACCTCACCGAAGCAGATGGTTTTCTCGTCGATCGGGCGGTTTTTGAAACTGGATACCAGCGCCAGCACGATGCCCAGATCAATGGCAGGCTCATTCATGCGGATGCCTCCGGCAATGTTCACGTAGGCATCACACTCCGACATCTTCAAATTCAGACGTTTTTCCAGCACCGCCATCAAAAGGTTCACACGATTCGCGTCTGTTCCGGCGGCCGTGCGTCTCGGAATACCAAAGTTCGAATGACAGACCAGAGCCTGGATCTCCAAAAGGATCGGACGCGTGCCCTCCATGGAACACGCCACCACGGAACCGGATGCGTTTTCCGGCTTGCCGCTCAGCATATATTCGGAAGGATTTTCCACCTCCCGCAGTCCGTCGCCCCGCATCTCAAACACGCCGATCTCGTTGGTGGAACCAAAGCGGTTTTTTACGCCGCGCAGGATCCGATAAGATGCATACCGGTCGCCTTCAAAATAGAGCACTGTATCCACCATGTGCTCCAGCACACGGGGGCCGGCGACAACGCCCTCCTTCGTCACATGTCCGACAATAAACACCGTCACGCCGCTGCCCTTCGCGATCTGCAAAAGTGTCGCGGTGGACTCCCGCACCTGTGATACGGAACCGGGTGCCGAGGAAACATCCTCATTGTACATGGTCTGTATGGAATCGATCACCACGATCTGCGGTTTTTCGATATCTATGATCTGTCGGATCTCTTCCAGGTTGGTCTCGCAAAGCAGCTTCAGATCATCGGTAAAATCACCGATGCGCTGCGCACGGATCTTGATCTGCTGCAAGGATTCCTCTCCGGAAATATAGAGCACCGATACATGCTGATCTGCCAGATTTTTGCACACCTGCAAGAGCAGGGTGGACTTTCCGATACCCGGGTCACCGCCCACAAGCACCATGGACCCCGGTACCACGCCGCCGCCCAGCACCCGGTCCAATTCCGGCATTCCGCTGGTCATCCGATGCTCCTTTCGCAGTTCGATCGCGCTGATGGTCTGGGGTTTCACTTTTGTTTGTGTCTGTTTCCCGCCTGTTTTCGCGGCAGTCTTTTTGTCTACCAGCTCCTCCACAAAGGTGTTCCACTCATGACATCCGGGACATTGTCCCATCCACTTTGCGGACTCGTAGCCACAGGACTGGCAGAAATATACGGCTGTTTTTCCTTTCGCCATAGGTTCTCCTTTAAAAAAAACAAGGGACGATGATACATTTGCGACTCGATTGCCCTACCACTCGCCAAGCTCGTCCGGGCAAAATCGTCTCCAATGCATCATCGTCCACATTTCACTAAAATTCTCTTTACGCTTTTCTAATCTCGATTGCCACCGGCTCACCGTTTAATTCCACGCTGATGGTCAACTTGCCGCCAAGATTCGTGGTCATCGTTCCTACGGCGCTTTCGCCGATGCTTACCTCATAAGCAGTTTCTTCCTCTAAGCCAAGCGTAATCTCCGCATCTTCCGGTCCTTCTACCGAAAAGCTGACCACACCGTCTGCTGCACTCATATTTGTTACTGCAGTTCCCGGTACGGATTCATATGCGAACATTCCGTTCTTCTCCAGCTTGGTGATCTCGCGGAACGTCTTTACCTTATACGTAGCTCCTGCGTGGTCAAAGTTGTCAAGCTTCGCCTTTGCACCCAAAGTGTAATCTCCAAAGCTGATACTTCCGTCTGCCTCTGAACGGATCAATTCACTTACTGTACTCATTTTGTTCCTCCTAAGTATTGCTGCGGCTGCGCTGTGAATTTGCAGCCGCATGATGTCGTTTGTTTCAGCTAGCTTCATTATAAATGAATCGCGTCAATTTGACTAGCTGTTTTTTACTTCAAAAACAAGCTCTTTTTTCTTGATCGAGGCACGTACCGTGTCACCCTTTTTTGCCCGGCCCGATAAGATCTCCTCAGCAAGCTGATCTTCAATCTTTGTCTGGATCATTCTCCGCAGCGGTCGCGCACCGTATTTCGGATCATAGGCTTTTTCTACAATATATGCCTTCACCGGTTCCGTAATGACCAGATCAATGTTCATCTGGCTCTTGCAGCGCTCCACAAGCGTCTTTGACAGGATGGTGACGATCTTCTTCATATCATCCTTGTTCAGCATACGGAACACGATCGTCTCATCGATACGGTTTAAGAACTCCGGTTTAAAGATGCGTGTCACATCCTCCATTACCAGGGATTTCATCCGCTCGTAATCCTGTTTTTCATCGTTGGCAGACGCAAAGCCCAGTTTTTTCGGCGCTACAATGGACTGCGCGCCGGCATTGCTCGTCATGATGATGATCGTATTTTTAAAGTCAATCCTCCGCCCCTGGGAATCCGTGATTCGTCCATCGTCCAATACCTGCAATAAAATATTGAATACATCCGGATGTGCCTTCTCGATCTCATCGAAAAGGATCACGGAGTAGGGATTGCGACGTACCTTTTCGCTGAGCTGACCACCCTCATCAAAGCCCACATAGCCCGGAGGGGAACCGATCATCTTGGAAACACTGTGCTTCTCCATATATTCAGACATGTCCACACGGATCATTGCCTGCTCATCGCCAAAGATCGCCTCTGCCAATGCTTTGGATATCTCGGTCTTTCCGACACCGGTCGGTCCCAAAAAAAGGAAAGAACCGATCGGGCGGTTCGGGTCTTTTAAGCCCACACGACCTCTGCGCACGGCACGGGCAACGGCACTGACTGCCTCCTCCTGTCCGATCACGCGCTTGTGCAGTGTCTTTTCCAGACGGCGCAGGCGCTCGGCCTCGCCCTCAGTCAGACGCTTGATGGGGATCTTTGTCCACCGGGAAACGACTTCCGCGATCTCCGCCTCACCCACAACCAGCTTCTTTCTGTTTTTGCTGCGCTCCATGCGTTTTTTTGCTTTTTCATATGCAGCATCTGCTTTCGCACGCTCATCCATGCATTTCGATGCCAGATCCATATCTCCATCTGCCATTGCTTCGACAAAAGCCTGCTCCATCTCCCTGCTCTTTTCCTGATATTCCATCAGTTCTGCCGGTGTCTTGCACACGGACAGCCGGATACGCGCAGATGCCTCATCGATCAGGTCGATGGCCTTATCCGGCAGATACCTGTCATTGATATAGCGCTGTGAAAGACGGACAGCAGCCTCTACACCCTCGTCTGTGATCTGCACCTGATGATGCTCCTCATAGCGGCTCTTCAAGCCCTGTAAGATATCAATTGCCTGCTCGATCGTCGGTTCCTCCACCGTCACCGGCTGAAAACGCCGTTCCAGTGCAGCATCCTTTTCCACATATTTGCGGTATTCCTCGATGGTCGTCGCGCCGATCAGCTGGATCTCGCCACGTGCGAGGGAGGGTTTTAAAATGTTGGAGGCATCGATGGCTCCCTCTGCACCTCCTGCACCGATGATCGTGTGAATTTCATCAATGAAAAGAATGATGTTTCCTGCCTGCTGTACCTCCGCGATCACGCGCTTGATACGCTCCTCAAACTCTCCGCGATATTTCGAACCTGCCACCATTCCCGACAGATCCAGCGTCAGCAGTCGTTTATCCACAACCGTATCCGGGACGACACCGTTTACGATACGCTGTGCCAGACCTTCCACGATCGCTGTCTTTCCAACACCGGGCTCGCCGATCAGACAGGGATTGTTTTTCCCTCTGCGGCTTAAGATCTGAATGACTCGCTCAATCTCATCTTCTCTTCCGATGACCGGATCCAGCTCTCCATTTCTCGCCAACTCTGTCAGATCTCTGGAATAAGCGTCCAGCGTAGCTGTCGCATTTTTCTTTTTTCCTGCTCTGCTACCCTGCAGCTCATCCTTGTACTGGGAAGCATCCTCGCCCATTGCCACCAGAATGTCCACGTAGAGCTTCTGTCCGCTGACACCCAGTGTATTGAGCAGCCTTGACGCTGCACAGTCAATCTCCTTGATGATCGCAATGAGCAGATGCTCGGTTCCGACCTCGTCGGAGTGAAAACGCTCCGCCTCTGCCGCTGCCCGCTCCAACACTTTCTGTGTCTTGGGCGAATAACCGTCACGATCCATGATCATGACATCAGAAGAAGGTGCGATCAGATCTTCGATCAGCTGCACCAGCTTTTCCTCCTCTACACCATTACTCATAAGCACACAGGCTGCCACGCCGCTGCCCTCATGCAGCAGTCCCAGCAGTAAATGCTCTGTCCCGATATAATTATGGTGAAGACTCCGGGACATTTTGCCCGCCAGGGCAAGTGCCTTTTTCGCCTTGGCTGTATAGGGTCTGTTCATAAAATATTACTACCTTTCTATAAATCATTTAGATCCAGGATTTCCAGATCCTCTGCTTTCTTTGCAGTTTGCGCCGGTTTCGGCGGCTTTACCGGTTTTGCAGGTTTTTCCGGTTTTGGCGGCTGTGCCGGCTTCGGAACCTTGTTCTGCTTCACAGGCTTCATTTCATCCGGCAGCTTTACATCCGGGATCATGGATGTGTCTGTCTGCATTGCCAGCCCCTCCTGTTCCTTTGTTTCTTTCCGGGCCTTTGATGACTTTATCTTGTGTTTTTTCTCCGGTTCTTCATCCTCAATATCGTCCAGACCGAGTTTTACATCCTGACGTATATCACGAAGCTTCAGCGCCAGATTGAGGATGACGATCAGCAGCAGCGCAGCTATCACTACAAATATGATCAGCAGACGCATGCTTTTGGACTTCTGCGCCTGGGCCTGCTCATACAGTTTGTTGTATTTTTCAAGCGATACATACTCGCCCTCCGGCATCATAGATGACGGAAGATAGGCATTGCCCTCATAGATCAGATAACCGTTATCGTCGAAAGTAACCTCTGACTGCTCTTTTTCTTCTTCCCCCGCATCGTCGATGGCAGAGATCTCCCCTTCCAACATCCCATCGTCTGATGCAGCGTCATCTCCCATGGCATCTTCCTGTGAGACCGCCTGCGCAGCGCCTGCGGAAGATCCACAGTTGACCGTGATCGTGTAAGTAGTCGTTGCGCCGTTTTCTGCTTCTACTATGACCTTTACCGTGTTGGCACCCGGTGTGAGAGACTTCGCACCGCTGACAGAAGCGATGACCGCCTTGCTGCTGTTTGGCTTTGCCGCCACGGATATCGCAGTCACTCCCGCATCTACCGTCGCCGTATACTCATGGGTACCGGCTGAAAATGCCGGACTCAGACTGCCCGGTGAAATCCCGAGATGAGACAGACTACTGTCTGAGGATTTTGCAGTAGTTGTAGCAGCTGAACTTCCGGTGCCGGTATTTCCGGAACTGCTGCCGGTGGAGCTGCCCCCATTACCTGACGCATCCTCGTCCTCTGCTCCGGGAGCCACGATCGTTGTCTGCTCTCCCTCTTCCTGCTCTTCATCGGTCAGATCCGCCGCTTCCTCAGCCTCTGTTGCAGATACTGTCACAGGTGCTGCAAGGCTGATACTGAAAATGATAGCTGTCACAATTGCCAGAAAACGTTTTTTTCTCATAGCCTTTCCTCTCTTCATGCGTAAGTATCTCTTCAGATCCCCATCTCGATATGGCTTCTCGCCAAAGAAATTTACGTACAAATCGTTTCACTCAAGTAAGCTCGGTTCAAGACTTTTACGTAAATTGCCTTGGCTCTGAAGAGATACTTATATTTTAATTTTTCTGGCTTGCACTGTCAACCTCTTACCACCTTTTTCACGTTTTGCAGGCGATCCAGCAAGAACAGAAAGATAAAATATAAAATGCAGAGCAAAACAAATACAAGCGCTACATAAGGATCCCTCTGTCCGAATATATCACGCGCCAGCAACGCGGCTACCATTGCAATACTGCTGACTGACAGGATCATTGCTGCTACAATATACGATAAGATCTGCTTCATGGTCAATACCTCTACCTTTCTACTAATAAAATACGATTGACTTTACTCAGTTTTATGCCAACGAACGACGATCTGATATCTCCCACGGTCCTGCGCACCGGTCATCAATATACAGATCTGCAAATATTTTGCGCGAATCTCCTCCAAACTGTTCGATCGTCTCCGGAAGATTTTCGTTTACCGCATCAAATACCAGCCCGCGCGCCATACAGAAAAATAGAGCCTCTTCCAGCTGTTCTCCGCTCCGGCAGGTCCAGAGGATCAGCCGGTCCCCCTGCATGCGCAGCTCCTTCAGTCTCCGGATCAGTCCCTCGTTTGCCTCGCCGATCTTGGGATAACAGTCTCTGCACAAAGTTCCGTCAAAATCCACCGCTATGATTCGTCCTCTCATAATAAATCCCTCCTCACAACTGTTCCGTAGTCC
>CALZQA010000026.1 GCA_945828315.1 uncultured bacterium
ACGATATTAAAAAGAAAGGAAACATATGATTATTAGCTTCTAAATAATCATACAAATGAATGATGGAATAAATGAAGGAGGAAATGAATGAAACAGATAAACATCAGAGGCCCGATTGTATCGGACGATGAGAAATGTATTTATGACTTTTTTAATATGGCATGCACAACACCAGGAGACTTCCTTTCACAATTGCAGGAAGCAGACGGAGATGATGTGTTTGTGCTGATCAATTCCGTTGGAGGCTATGTAACAAAGGCTGCAGAGATCTACGAGGCGATTCGCAGTTATTCCGGAAAGGTGACCGGAAAGGTCGTCGGTCAGGCGTGCAGTTGCGCGTCTTTCATTGCGTGTGCCATGTATTGTGAGATCTCGCCGATTGGATCGATTTTTATACATAACTGCAGTGGAGGTGCAGAAGGTGATTATCGTGAAATGCAGAGGGCAAAGGATGATTTAATGCAGATTAACGATAACATGATCCTGGCATATCAGGAGAAAACAGGACTTCCGAAAGACCAGCTCCAGAAGATGATGGACAAAAACACAACATTGTCTGCGCGTGAGGCAGTGGAGCTTGGATTTGTTGATAAGATCAGTGAAAACTCCAACTATGAGTCTAAGATCGACGATCGCGGCATGGTGGCTGCTTCATTTGGTGGCATGCTTCCGATTGCGAATCTGTCCGATCAGAAGCGTATGGCGCTTGCCGCCGCCGCTCGCGGTCTTCAGACAACAGTTGGTGCAAATAATTTACCACAACAAAAGGAGGAACATATGGGAAAATTATCAGATTTCCTTGCATCCAACAAGGATGCAAACGATGAGTATCAGGCGCTCATCGAAAACGCCAAAAAAGAGGCAAGAGAGGAGGGCGTGACAGCTGAACGCGCCAGAATCTCGGCAATCGATCAGATTGCAGGAAACATTGCGCAGGATCTTGTGCATAACGCAAAGTATGACAAGCCGGTAAGTGCAGAGACGCTGGCTCTGGAGGCACTGAAAAGTGGTTCGTTTGCACAGAAAACTCCGGAGTCGGTCGAGGACCAGACCAGAAACGTGGAAAACAGTCAGACGAATACCGGTGTCGGATCTGTTAATCTGGAACAGCTTGCAAAGATGGCTGCAGACTATGCAATCAGCAACGCGAAAGGCTTACAGAGTCCGGCGAAAGATCCTCTGACCGGTACATCCGGCAAGGAAGGAACGGCAGCAGATCAGATGGCAAAAGATGCAAGTGAATCGATCAAAAAATATTTATAAGGAGGTAAAACGGTATGGATTTGAACAGTAAGGCATACACTGTAGCTCCGGATAATCTTCTTCGCGGAGCAGCACATCCGCTTGACATGCGGACCATTGAGATTAAAAACCCGAAATGCGAGCTTGTTCGCGGAGCACTGATCAAAGTTTCATCTGATGGCATCTATTTTGTTGCCGGTGATGTAAATTCTGAGTCTGAGGCTCTCACAGGAGATGTAATGAGCATTTTGGGTCACGCTGTGGCAGAGGATTCTTCCAGCGAAACACTGACTGTTTCAGTGTATGTGTCAGGTGGTTTCAATAAGAGTGGAATCACAGGTATCAATGACTATGCTCTGACAGATGGAGATATTCTTTCTGCACAGAAGTATGGTTTATACATTCATTCGTAGTAGAAAAGGAGGAACAAAATGGAAATTTACAGCACAAACAATATGATTGAGGTCGTGAAAAAGACGGAATTGCCGGTAATGTTTTTGCGTGACCGTTATTTCCCGACCACACCGAGAGATATTTTCAAGACGAGAAAGGTGTACATCGAGAGACTGGATGAAGGTCATCGTTGCGCACCTTTTGTTTTTCAGCTGGAAGGCTCGGGAGCAGTACCGATGGCTCGTGGGGCATATAATGGAGAAGAACTTTATCCGGCATTTATTCATCCTTCCCGCGAGATGAGCCTTGCAACTCTCAAGAAAAAGGGTATTGGAGAGACAGTGTTTGACGAGGTGACGCCGGAAGAGCGTGAACGCAAGTATCTTGCTGATGATCTTGCTTATCTTACAGCCGCTACTATGCGCAGCTGGGAGTGGATGTGCGGTCAGATTCTCAACAAAGGAAGTATCGAGTGCTATTGCTGCACTGGTGATACCATTGATGACAAGGACAAGATGGTAAAGGTGCGTTTCCAGTTTTATGAGGACACATTCGATAATGAAGTCATCTACAGTAAAAAATGGAGCGATGCAGATGCTGATATCTACGGACAGGTTGCAGAGACAGCGAACAGCATTGATGCATCCTATGATTCACTGGATCTGATCCTTGGTGGCAATCTGGTACATCATTTTGTCACGGATCCTACGATCCTGAAGCTGCTCGATACGAGAAATCTGAATGTCGGACGTCTTGATCCGGCTGCAACAAGCTATCGCCGGATCGGAAATCTTGGTACCATGAATTTTGACGGCATTCAGCTCAATATCTTCACAGATTCCAGAGGAGTGACAGATCCCACAGGAGTGAACGGCCATTACATTGATCAGAACAGCTTTGTGATCGTACCGCCGAAGCTTGGTGCCATGAAGTTTGGAACGATCACGCAGATGGAAGAGGAGGATCGCGATTACCACTCTTACTCCAGAGATCTTGTTCCCAGACGCATCACAAATGTCAGCTCATCAGAGCGCAGTCTGGAGATGAGCAGTGCACCGCTTCCGCATCCTTATGACTGGACTGCTTGGCGTACATGTAAAGCACTGGCATAGGAGGGATCATATGAAAACAGTGGAAATTATCAGGGGCACATTTGAGGGAAAATATCATGCAGGAGATCAGGTTTCCATATCTGATCAGGTCGCGGATATTTTGATCGCGGAGAAATTTGCGAAGATCGTTGAATCGGAAGATGACGTGGATGTAAATGATTATCAGTTTGCATCCAGGGATGAGATCATCGCAATGTCCACTAAGAAAGAACTGGAAACATACGCGGCATCCATCGGAATGCTGGAGCTGGATGGCAGTATGAAGATCAAGGATATGCAGAATGCGATCCTCAACTATCAGGAGGAACTCATTGCAAAGTCAGAGGAACAGTAGTTATTTGTCCGGTGTCAGAATCTGACACCGGATTTTTTCGAGGTGCTTATGGGAAAGTTTAAAGATATGCTGGATCAGGATATCCGGAATGTGTTTTTTAACGAAGATGAGTTTTCCGGACGGCATTATTTTGATGACTTCGTGGTAAATGTGATTGAGGATGACGACGGGCTGATCTGTAAGTATTCAGCAGAGTTTCAGTCGATGTCGTCCGGTTCACACTTACTGTACGTTCCGAAAAGTGAACTTGCCGGAACAAAATATGAGAAACCGAAAGCAAATATGGCGATCGTTTATGACGCAAACCTGTATACGGTCAACGAAGTCAAGGATGTGGAAGGTGTGTGGCTGTTGTTTCTGGAAAAGAATCCATGAGGTATATGCGATGAAGTTGGATATCAAGTATGATTCGAATCTGGCTGAGATGAAAAAGGTGATAGAGATGGGCGGTGCTAAGAGCATGAGCCGGGCAATCAATGATGCGCTGGCGAAAGGAAAAACGCAGCTCGGGAAATCCGTCCGTGCGGTGTATGCGATTAAGGCAGCTGATTTTAACGGATCTGCAAAGGTAATAAAGAGTCATGAAGGAAATCTTCGAAAAGGAAAAATAGAGGTTCAGTCCAGGCGATTGTCATCTTATCATTTTTCATTTACGCCTCACGCTTATAAGAGTCAGGAAGGAGTCAAGGTCTCCAGACGAAAAAAGGCAGCAATTACCATTAAGAAAGGTCAGAAAAAATCATATCCGCATGGCTTTGTTGTGAATCCGAACGCATTGAGCAATGGCTACACGCTCTTGTGGGAGCGAAATGGCAGGAAGATCAATCCGATCCGAAGTGTATCCGTAGCTCAGATGGTTGAAAATGAAGACGCATACAATCCGACAATGGAAATGATGCAAAAGACCTATGAGGAGCGACTGGCACATCACTTGAATCGGCAGTTTAAAGTGGAGGAATAAACATGTACACACCAGTTACTACGCTTCGTGACATCAAGGAATTTCTTGAAGCGAAGCTGAAAGAACACAATTATACTTTGCAGGCAGCTCCGCGCGATGGTACTTACGATCATCGGGAAGACAAACAGATCATTCCGCCTGTTCGGATCGCAGCGATGCCGCACGAAAATTTTGCATATATGCCGGTAGGAGAACTGTTTCCGTCTGCCCCGTATATTCTGGTCAGCATGGATAAGTCGAATACGGCAGCAGATGATCGCAGCATGGATGTTCTGATCCAGTGCTGTGTGTTCAGTACAGCAAATTATGCAAATCAGGATGAAAGAGAATCAAATGTCCCGGATGAGCTGGCAGAGATCGATCTGCTGAACCTGTTGGAATGGATTCAGCAGCGAATCATTGAGGCACACAAGATCGGAGGGGCAACGGTCGACTATCCGATACAGATGGGTAGTTATGGATCAAAAACGTATACTTACCCGAAAGCGTACGGGTATCTTAGTTTTAGTGTAAATTTAATACAGCCCGAGATAAATCGGGATTGGATAAACAACTATTAGAAGGAGGCGGTTAAATGTCAGAAAGAGGAATTCATGCGGTGCAGGCCGCAGGTGCTCCGATTGCGGTTGATTCTGCGAAATGTACGCCGCTGTACATCGGCATGGCTCCGGTGTGGCAGCTGGCAGATGAAAAATGGAAAGACACGATCGGAAAGGCATTTATGATCAGCAGTGTTGATGATGCGCGCGAAAAGATCGGATATGTTCAGCCGGACCGCGGAGCGTGGACAAAGGAATATTCACTCTGTGAGCCGGTATTTGTACATTTCGGAGATAATCAGCACCTGAGCGCACCGATTATGGTGTTAGTAGGCAAATGCGATATCACAGAGAGCACATCAGAGGAATCAGCAACAGTGACGATCTCCGGCGGGATCGGATATTTGGACGTGAAAGGGCTTGGAATCCTCAGCAGCGTGTCAATCGAAGGTTGCGAACGCGGAAAAGATTTCGACGCATCTTATGATGAGTATGGACAGTGGATCGTGATCCGTGATCTTACCGGTGAACTTGGAAAAAGTGTTGCTGTCAAGTACAAGACGGTGAAAGATCTGTCATCGATTGCTATGTCAGAAGCTACGTTTGATGTGGTTGATCTCATCGAGCAGAAAGTAGGGGAGGTTCCGACAACATTATTATGTCCGGGATGGGAAACTGAGCATATTGGCGGGGTAGAGTCAAACAAGACGGTTGCACAGAGGTTGATGGATATCAATAAAGGACAGATTGATAATCACTGGTACACGACATCTATTTTCCAGTTGCACTCCGAAAATAGATCAAAGGCAGAGCCCGAGGTGCTCAGTTATAATTATCCGAAAGCAAAAGTATGCTGGCCGTACTATTTGAGTGACGGTCTTGTATTTCACATGTCAGTCATCTATGCGTATGCGAAGCTGATCGTAGATCTGCGACATACGGATGCAAAAGGTGTACCTTATGAGTCAGAGTCAAATGAGGAGATCTATCTGAGAGGGTGTCTGTGTGATGCTTCCGGAAATGTCATTGAACAGACGGATAAGCAGGCAGATGCTTTGAATGATATTGGCATTGCGACTGCAAAGTTTGTAAAAGGCGGATGGAGGACTTCCGGAGCGGTCATGTCTAATTACTATGCGGACAATGTGGCGAATATTGAAGCGGATGAGCTCAACGATGTTGCTGTTCGTATGAAGGATTATGTCTGCAATGATTTCCAGTCTACCTATATGGATGAGGTGGATAAACCGCTTCCTCCAAGGCGTGTAAAGGAAATCTGTGATGACTATGGAATCGCGCTGGGCGGGCTGGTTTCCATGGGAGCGCTGCTGTATGCGCAGATCGCATATAATGCAGCTGACAATACTGCGGCAGGAAATGCAAACGGCGAGTTTGTTTTTTCCATCCAAGAGACGAATACACCTCCCGGATCGCTGATCAAGGCGAAGGTATCTTATACACCGGAAGGGCTGAATGCATACACGGAGGTGAGTAGCTGATGGGAAAGGTAGCAAAATACAGGGCAAATAATGTATGTGATTTGCTGGTACGGATTAAAAAAGGCAGCGGTTATGTAGAGCTTTTGAATGTAACAGGTTTTTCTGTCCCGGATGTGACATTTGGATCAAGTGAAATGAAGGGCCTGGGAATGATTGGAACGTTAAATATTCCAGATCCGAGTAATATTGAGGCGATGGAGTCGTCGATTACTACATCTGATGATTGCGGAGACGCTGCACTGTTGAATGATCCTGATAACGTTGAACTGGAAATGTATTGGGCAGTTGAAAAGATTGGAACGGACGGATCATCAGGTTATATTTCTCATCGAGTAGCAATCAAGGGAAAAGCAGCTGTAGTTCCGGGAGGAGAAAAAAAGAAAGGCGAAGCGGCGGAAAACGAACACAAGGTTGCAACATGGTATTTCAAGGAAGAAATCGACGGAAAAGTAATCACACTTGTTGATATGCTTGCACCGAAGTGTGTGATCAACGGCGTTGATCGTCTGGAAAAATTGAATAAAGCATTGAGCAGATAATAGTTGCTGTCGGAAGTATCACCGGCAGCATTTGTTTTTATGGAGGTAGAAAATGAGTAAAGAAGTGTTATCGGAAGAGAAAATGAATGAGCTCTTGGGAGAAGAAACAGAGACTAAGAAGCGCAGCGAAAAAGATCTTCTTGACGAGAAAAAGAAGGATGCTCGTCCGGTAGATGAATTGCCTGCCGGTGTGCATCCGTTGAGTAAACCGATTCGGGTCGATGAACAGGAAATTACGGAGATTTCTTACGATCTGGATTGTCTGAAGCCGATCCAGTACATCAATTTGGTCAAACGTGTGGCGAAGACGAAAAAAGATACGATTCCGATCCCTGAAGTGGATATGGATGTGCAGATCGCTTATTTTGCACTTGCATCCGGAATCCCGGTATCTGTATTAAAAAGCGATCTGGCAACGGCTGATTATACACAGATCTGTGGTCTTGTGCGGACTTTTTTGCTTGGCGCTTCGACGGAGGAACTGGAGGAATAGACGATCTCCGTTATTTATGCGCCAATATCACAATGGACACATCGACATCATACATGGAGGCGATGAATATGCCTATCGGTGAAATCATGGCCATGTGTGATGCGATCAATGAGATCAGTGAGGAACGAAGAAAGCTGATGGATGAACTAAAACAGGGTAAATAGGAGGCTTAAGTGGGAAAAGGAAAGGTTTTAAAAACCACGATTTCTCTGCTTGGAAAGATTGACCCGTCATTAAACAGAGCGCTGTCAAAGGCACAGAAGCAGTCTTCCAATACCGGGAAAAGCATGTCGAAAAACATGAAAAATGCCGGTGCCGCCATGACAAAGACCGTAAAAGGCTTTGCCAAGACTGCTGTTGCCGTATTTGCTTCTATTTCTGCTGCTGCAAAACTAAAGGAATACGCACAGGAATGTGTGACTGCAGCAAAGGCACAGATAGACGCGGAGACAAAGCTGGAGACGGTTCTGAAAAATGTGGAGTCAATCCAGATTCGTGGTCCGAATGCGGCTGCTGAAGCAGCAAACAATCTAAAAAAGGTTGCGTCTGACATACAGCGGACAGGCGTGATTGGAGATGAAGTACTTCTTTCCGGAATGCAGCAGCTTGCGACATTTCAGCTTGATGATAAAACGATTTCTACGTTATCTACAGGAATGGCAGATCTGCTGGCACAGCAGAAGGGACTGAATGCATCACAAAGTGATGCAGTGTCCGTGGCAAACATGATCGGAAAGGTCATGAGTGGAAGCACAAGTGCGTTATCAAGAATTGGAATTACTTTTACTGATGAACAGGCAAAGTTGTTGAAAACAGGTGATTCCATGCAGAGAGCTGCCACATTGGCAGAAGTATTGCAGCAAAATGTGGGCGGAGTGAATAAGGCTCTTGCGCAGACAGATCAGGGAAAACTGCAGCAGGCAGAGAATACAATCGGAGATTTAAAAGAGCAGATCGGTATGAAATTATTGCCGATCATCGCGAATATTGCAACGAAGGCTGTCCCATTGGTGGAAAAGGCATTTGATAAAGTTGGTCAGGTCGTCGATAAGATTTTGCCGCACATTGAGAATCTTGCATCGAAAGCGATGCCGATGATTAGCAAAGCCTTTGATTCGATTGGTCCTGCGCTTGACCGGGTTGCACCGATCGCAGAGGAAATGTTCTCATTTCTGATTGATTCTTCGAAGCAACTGGAACCGGTATTTACCGCTCTTGGTCAGAGCATTATGGATGGTTTTGGTGGACAATTGCCGAACATCGCATCTATGCTAACTGGTGTATTTGCAATCATCCAGCAGCTGGCACCTGTTGTAATAAGTGTGATTGGGTCGATAGGATCTGCTCTTGCACCTATCGTATCCGCGCTGATCAGCGTGGCTCAGTTGCTGTTGCCAAAGATCATGACGCTGATCCAGAGTTTGGGACCTCTGTTCCAGGCATTATCACCGGTATTGAATTTTATAGGTGGTTTATTTGGAACTGTATTTGGAGGGCTATTCCGTATTATTGGAACATTTGTTGGTGGCTGTATAGACAACCTGACAGCACTGATCAACAAGCTTACTGGAGTGATCAATTACGTGAAGAACTTTTTCGCTGGTGGATGGCGAGAAGCATGGGAGAGTGTCAAATCCATTTTCTCTAACGTTTGGAACTCAATCAAGAGTATCGCCCGTTCTGCATTATCAGCGATCATAACACCGATTAACAATATCATTTCCGGAATCAATAAGGTCAGCAGTGTCGTTGGAATTAAAGCAATTCCAACAATTGCAGTTCCGCAGTTTGCTGAAGGAGCTACTGTATCCAGACCGACACTTGCAGTCGTCGGCGAGGGAAGTGATCCAGAGACGATCGTTCCGCACAATAACAAACCGAGAAGCAGACGTTTACTTGCAAATGCAGCGGCCGGAGTAGGAATGAGCCTCGGAAAAGGTAACTCCTACACATACGCACCTGTCATTTATGCAAATAATGTACAGGGTGTGAAAGAGGCGCTTGCTGATGACTTTGAAAGGTTCAAGGAATATATGAGACAGATGCTCGGCGATGATGACAGGGAGGTATTTGCATAATGGAAATCATAGCGACATATCGACCAAACCGCGGCGAGACATGGGACATGGTTGCATATCGCGAGATGGGAAGTGAGTATTACATGCAGGATCTGATGGACGCAAATCCGAAATATCACGGGATCTCTATTTTTGAGGGAACGGAGACATTGAATATTCCGCATGTCGGTGATGAGGAGAGCGAATATCAGGCACCTTGGAGGAGATAAATGCAGATTTTTATTGATGGAAAGGACATATCAGATTCTGTAACCGTCAGCAGCTGCATCCATGAAGACAGTGTGTCCGGGAGATCGGATGCACTGTCTATCTCATTTAACGATGATACGGACAGTGAGACGAACTGGAGAGGCTGGAATCTGGTTAAGGGAACAGAAATTGAGGTAAACACCGATCAGTTTCGGTCCGGAACAATGTATGTAAGCAGGATAACTGTGGCTGATGGTCGGTTTGATGTACGCGCACAGGCGGTGCGTAATCAGGCGAGAGATGAGAGCACACAGTCATATGAAGATGTATCTTTTGCGGAGCTTCTTCAGGAAGGTGCAAAGGCACTGGATCTGACGCTGGAGACCTATGGACTTACGGATTATACATATGAGAGCGTAATCCGATTAAAGCAAAACTGGCTGGGATTTCTTAATCAAAGGTGTTTGCTTGAAGGTGCCGGCATCAAAATTTATAACAAAAAGCTGGTGGTGTTTGATGAAAAATCTTTTGAAAACATGCCATCGGTGAAGACAATCACAGCGGAAGATTTTGCATGTCAGCCGGAGTTTGTCACGAACGATGATGTGATTCGCGAGGTACACAACAGATATCGTTCGGCCAGTTTGATTGATACGACCGTGCAATCCGGAATTTCTTACGGAAAGCGAATTGAGACTGAAATTGCATGCACCAGTATTGGAGAAAGCATGCGGTTTTCCAACAACCTGATGCGGGCAACCAATAAGAATGAGTACAGAGCTGCCGGTGTAGTTACCGGATGCGAGCTAAGCTCCGGTGTAACAGTAGAGCTGGATGGTTCGCTTTTTGGTGTCTTTTCCGGTCTGAATTTTGTTGATCGCGTAGTCACAGATATGGTGCACCAGTCACAAAAAATTTATATGAGAAAACCGATAGCAGGAGATTATTAGTATGCGGATAGGAACTGTAATGAGTGCATCCGGAGCAGAAGCAACGGTATATATTGATGACCTTGATATCAGAGTGAAATGTCAGATGTTAGAGAATATTGCGGTCAAAGAAAATGATAGTGTTGTTGTAGAACTGCTTCCCGGAGGCTTAAACGGAGTAATTATAGGGGGTGATGTAGGATGGCATTAGTCGGATCATACGGGCCGAAAAGGTTTGTAGTCAGCAAGAAAAAGATATATACAGTCAGCGATGTGAATTTGTCTTCCTCAATCGAGTTTGAGGACAAAGAAAATGGGAAAGGCATTCCGATCAAGCGTAAGAAGCAAGAAAACGGTGAGGAGATCACTATAAATATCAAATTGGTATCACAGTGTTGCAATGTGATGGATGAGTTTAACTCGTGGAAAAACCTGAAAGCGAAAGCAGTACCGTACTATTTTTTGCTCGGAAAAAGGAAACTCTCAACGTATAAGCTCGTGATCACGAATGTAAGTCTGGCTGATATACAAATGGCGGCAAAGAAAGAAGTTATATCATCTGCGACACTCGCGGTTACCTTTGTTGAATCTGGTTCCAAGAGCAGTCCGGCTTCGAGTAAAAAAGCAACGGAAGAAAATAAAAAACTTGCTGCTAAAGCAACGAGAAACTGCAAAACGACAAAGAAAAAGACTGGAAAGATTGCAAATTTGAAGTCTTAAGATATCGTTGATCCGAAGGAGTGATTTAGATGTTTGAATGGTCTATAGGGCTTAATGAGTCAGAAAGAGCTGCAAAAAATGTTACAAATCTGATCAATCTCAGACAGGGAGATCTGCCGTTTGACAGAGGTCTTGGTGTCAATCCGGATTATATTGATAAGCCGATGGAAGAACTATCTTCCGACATTATCACAGAGTTGGAAGATATGCTAAAAGTAAGTGAACCGCGTGTGCAGGTATCGGTGGAACTTGCTGATGTGCTGAATGCGGAATCTATATTGGAGGTGACGATTACGGATGCATGAATTTATAGCTATTGACGAGAGTAATCTGATTGAGACTGGAATCAAGGCGTATGAAGACGAAACAAAGGAAGCGTTGTATGCGGGCGATGAGCGCAGATTTATGATAAATAGCTTTGCATATATGATTTTGTTGGCCGCGCGGGAAGTGAACTACGGAATCAATCAGGAGTTTTCAACGACGGCAGAGGAAGATGGACTGCAGGTGCTCGGAGAGGACTACCAGGTGGAGCGTTTGCCGAGCGAAAAGGCGCTTGTAAACGTGAGATTTATGTTAATGTCCGGAAGGACAGGAAGCACATCTATTCCTGAAGGTACCAGAGTGACATATGACGGAGTGCATTTCTTTGCAACATCAAAAGCAGTGATCGTTCCTGCAGAAACAGAATATGTGGATATCGAGTGCATTGCGACGGCTTCAGGACATGACGGATATAACAATATTTCTGCCGGATCAATTTCTGTACTTGTAGATAATGTTTCCGGTGTAGTTTCTGTTTCAAACACGGATACGTCATCCGGAGGATCAGACATTGAGGATCTGGAAGCATGGAGAGAACGCATTAACCTGAAAAAAAGAGGACTCAATACGGCAGGTGGTGAGGATGCGTACATTTACCATATCAAGTCGGTCGACAGCTCCATAGGAGACGTAAAAATATTAAACCCGGGAGATGCAACTGTACATGCTACGATCCTTTGCAAAAATGGAGTGATTCCCAACGATGGGTTACTTGCAAGAGTAAAGGAAAAAGTTTCGGCGAAAGATAAGAGACCGCTCACAGATACGTTTGACGTCTCCGTGCCGAATATAATCAACTATGGAATTGATTTTCATTACACGATTTCACCGAGTAATATGGATCGCGTAGAGCTGATCAAGAAACAGATCGGTGAAGCTGTTGAGGAATATCGGTCGCAGGTGGAGTCTCACCTTGGCACAGATATTATCCCGGACAGCCTAAGACGCTATCTGTTAAATGCAGGAGCATCAACGGTGTTGATCACAGCTCCTGTGGACACTGTAGTTGGTGATGATTCCGTGGCGAAACTGTCCGGAGAAATCTTCATGACATATGACGGAATGAGGTGATGCTATGTATATACAGGATACAAAGCTAATAGATATCATCCCAGTATTTATGCGCGACGACCAGACGGTGCGAGGATTGTGCGCTGCAGCCGATGCGATGTTTAAACAGCTGATTAATGCAGTGCATATCGCGTGGTGGAGAAAATACATCGATGAGCTTAACGCTGATCAGCTTGATGATATTGCAAAGCAGATTGGAATCTCATGGTATGATGACGCAGCTGATATATTATCCAAGCGAAGCGTTTTGAAAAATTATGAGAATGTTCTGGCGATATCCGGAACGCCGGATGCGGTGAAGTTTGCTGTTAAGGACCTTTTTGGTGAAGTTGAGATCATCGAATGGCCGGAATATGGTGGGGAACCGTACCATTTTAAACTGCTCGTAAATGCAAAACTCACAGAAGACAATACAAGGCGATTTTCATCGGCAGTAGCAGGTGCAAAAAATGTGAGGTCAATCATGGATTCACTGGAGACGATGCGCAAATCCAGCGTGACTGTGTATGCGGGAGGAGCATTTACGAACACATACATTTGTGAGACGAAATAGGAGGTGATGATATTTGTTGACGACAAAACCAGCGGTTACTACAGATGGAGGAAACAATTTACAAATCCTCAATTTGCTTGGTGAGCAAGTCGAGTTCACGAAACTCGAAGTAGGAAGTGGTCGGTATAGTGATGAGGAAGCAACAGAAGAGGCACTTCGTAAGAGGACATCTTTAAAAGATAGAAAGCAGTTATTTGGAATCAGCAGCATGTCAGTGTCTGGTGATGGCGATGCCTTAATATTATCCAGTATGATTACGAACGCAGACCTGGATGAAGAATATACTATCAGAGAGCTTGGACTGTATGCTAGGATTAAGGACCAACCAGATACGGAACGACTAATCTCCATTAGCTTGGCTGAAATTGAAGATGATTTTCCGGCTTACGATGGAACAGAGAGCAGGATCCTGATGAAATATCAGTTTACGGTGTCAAATTCTGACACCGTTTATTTGTCGTATGAGCATGATCCGGTGGCACTGGTCGAGGATGTGGATGCGAAGGATAAGGTGCTTTCTCTTCAAATTACTGAACTGAAAAATCAAAGAGAGGAATTTAAGAAGGAGCTGAATGATGAGTTTGATAAGCTCAGTGAAAATATTAAAAATCTCTTTCCGGATCTTCCGGTTCCCACATCGGACGATGCAGGCAAAACTGTCAAGATCAACTCCGAGGGCAAAGCAGTCTGGTCACAGACCGAGGACATACGTGATCAGATTGAGAATTTCAGGGCAAAGCACACAGACTTTCCCACGGACGGAAGTATCACTGAGACCGATGCCAGTGGAAATACGAAGCGAACAGTGTTTAATTCGGATGGAAGTATCACGGAAACGCTGAAGGACGCAGACGAGAACGTGATTGCCACAAAGACAACAACATTTAATGCCGATGGAAGCATCGACGAGGAGGTGGTGTAGATGAGTTGGGGAGAAGTTAAGAAGATAAATTCGGATTTGAATGTGCCGCTGAATCATCTGATTTGGCTACAGGACTATAAGACATTCGGAGAGGACGGTTACGTGTATAGAGACAAAAGAATTTTAGAAGAATTATATAGAAGTCCCATAGCGTCAAATGATAATCATATATACTTGGAAGCATTAGATTATTTCGTTAATAATGACGAGGCTTATATCGGGAAATGGTTATCAAACATATATGAGTTTAGAAATTTAGACGGTTTGTCAAATTGCAAATCATTAGAACAAGTAATTTCTAATGATGAATATATCGACGCTATATCTACTTCTTATTTATCCAATGATTTCTTTAGTATTAATAAAGTCGCTGGATATTATGCGAGTACACAAGGTCTTAAACGTGCGTCACAAAATAACAATATTATGACAGCATTGGAGTCGAATGCCTCGTTCAAAAGTGCCGTTTTACAAAATACTGATATACAGACCATAGAGTCAGCTCCGGTTTTAAATGGGGATCCCATTATTGTGAATAATGCTTACGTTATATCATTCTGTGCTAGTTTTTGGATGAGATGGTCGAACGGTTGGGTTAAGACTAGAGGAAAAGTTTCTAAAATTCCGCACGGTTCTACCGACGAAGTTGTTATCTCCAGTCGTGTAGAAGGAACCAATGTCGACGTTTTATCTATGAACGTAAATGCTTTTTTGAAAAATTTAACTATAAATCAGCCAGATGCTGGAGATGAATCGCATAGTGTAAAACACATGGTAAAATATATTCCACTCGATAGCGTTGTTTAGAAAGGAGTTTATCTATGAAATCACTTAACAATCAAATCAAAGAAATCAGCGAAAAGCAGAACAACTTAGAAATCCAGCTGGCAGAGATCCAGATTCAGCAGGAGCTTACCAACTGTCAGTTGGAGCTTGCAGAAATGACGAGTGTAACTCAGTAAGGAGGACAAGCACAAATATGAATACATACAAAAATCTCAAATTGATTATCAACCACACCAATGAGCAGTACAATAGCGGAGAGATCACCGCGGAGGAGTACAAGAGCTTCAAGACCGAGACGCTGAAGAAGATGGACACATTTCTTTTGTGCAATCGGTTCAGCGCCGAGAAGTACGAGGAACTGTTTGCGATGTTTATTGCGGACGAGGATTCGACAGAGGAGGAGAGCGTATGAGAAACAAATTACAAATCTTAATTACAACATTTTTCGGAATGCTGTCGTCGCTGCTTGGAACCATGTATGTTCCGGTACTTTTGATGGTAGCGGCGAATATCATTGACTACATAACCGGGCTGGCCGCAGCACCGTACCGGAAGGATGGAGGGATCAGCTCGTATAAGTCTATCAGAGGAATCACAAAAAAGATTGCAATGTGGCTGCTGGTAGTAGTAGGAGCGATCGTTGATCAGCTGATCGCATACACAACAGAACAGCTCGGATGGAACTTCCCGGTGTCGTTTTTGGTAGCCTGTTTGGTGGCAGTATGGATTATTTGCAATGAGCTTATCAGCATTCTCGAAAACATACAGGACATTGGCGTAGCGCTCCCGCGGTGGTTGCTGCCGCTGATCAAGCACATCAAGTCACAGGCAGAGAATATTGGGTATGCAGAGGAGGACGAACAGAATGAAGATTAACGTACATGCCGGACATAACCCGGACGGAAAAGTAGCTTGTGGAGCAGTTGGAATCATCCAAGAATCCACAGAAGCGAGAAAAGTTAAGAACGAGGTAATCAGCCAGCTCAAACAGCTTGGGCATACGGTCTATGACTGTACTTGCGATAATGGGACAAGCCAGTCGAATGTGCTGACTAAGATTGTAAATGCGTGCATTGCGCATACGGTTGATTTGGATGTATCTATCCATTTTAACGCAGGAGCAGGAGATAAGTCTGGAAACGGAAAAACCACTGGAGCGGAAGTGTATGTATACAGCAATACCAGCAAGGCAAAGCCATATGCTGAAAAGGTCTGCTCTGCCATTGCGGCACTCGGTTTCGCAAATAGAGGCGTAAAGATCAGCACAAACCTTTATTATCTGCGCAAGACTAATGCTCCGGCCATGCTGATCGAGTGTTGTTTTGTGGACGACAAGGACGATGTGCAGCTGTATGACTACCAGAGCATGGCGGCGGCTATTGTCTACGGCATCACCGGAAAGAAGGTAGCACAGCCGGCGGATACAGAATCAGACGATGAAGCATCTGAATCAGGAGCAGAGACAACAACCGGAGATGCGAAACAGATCTACCGGGTGCAGGTAGGTGCTTATAGCGTTAAGAGCAATGCGGAGAGTATGCAGACAAAGCTCAAAAAGGCAGGATTTGACGCAGTTGTTGTAAAAGCATAAAATATATCTAGGGCAAGATTAAATCCGGTTATTGGGTGCCGCTGAAGTACAAAGGATTGAGTCGCGCCAAACTTAAATAAAAAAGAATTATCGGTTGCTGCTATATGGTGGTCCGGACGGTGAAATGTCAGCCTCCATGCGTTATCTGGCACAGCGTTACACCATGCCGGTAAAAAGAGTCGGCGGTTTGCTTACGGATATCGGTACCGAGGAATTAAATCACATGGAGATGATCTGTGCCATGGTCTATCAGTTGACCAGAAACCTGACCCCGGAACAGATCAAGGCATCCGGTTTTGACGCCTATTATGTAGACCACACCACCGGATTGTGGCCGCAGGCAGCGGGCGGACTTCCGCAGAATGCCATTGAATATCAGTCTAAGGGCGATGCGTTGACAGACCTTTACGAGGATCTGGCAGCAGAGCAGAAGGCACGTACCGTGTACGATAACCTGCTTCGTATCATCGATGATCCGGATGTGCGGGAGCCGTTAAAATTCCTCCGCGCCCGTGAGATCGTTCACTTCCAGCGTTTCGGTGAGGCACTGGAGATGACAAAGGACACCTTAAACTGCAAGAACTACTACTTCTTCAATCCCGAGTTTGATAAGCAGATGGCAGGGAAATAAGAAAAAGTGTGCGCTAGCACACTTTTTCTTATTTCCCGCTCATATCCTTGACCTGTATCTGGTCTCTTCCATGTTCTTTGCAATCGTATAAAAGCGCATCCGCAGCCGCCAGCATGGCATCCTCGGAAGCATTCCGATCGGCCTGGACAAGCCCCATACTCATGGTGACACGGATGGTCTGACCTTCATGTTCCACAGTGGTCTGATGAATCTGATCATGGATCTGCTGCAGAACTTTGTATGCAGCGGGCAGTTTGCAATTCTCGAAAAGCAGTAAAAACTCTTCGCCGCCCCAGCGCGCTACGGTCAGCTGTTTTCCGGTCATGTTCCGCTTCAGCACACGTGCAACATCCTTTAATACCGCATCGCCCGCCTCGTGACCGTAGGTGTCGTTGACCTTTTTGAAAAAATCAATATCACAGATACCGACACAGTAATCCATGCCATAGTCCGCAGCGCGCTTGGCAGCACGTTTCAGTTTGCGATCACCCAGGCGGCGATTGTACAGCCCGGTCAGGGCATCATATTCCACCAGAAGACGCAGAGAGCGCTGCATGCTCTGACCGCTCTTGGCAAGATCGCCCAGCTCATCCTCCAGAGCCAGTACCTGCGGAGATAGTTCCACATCGAATTTGCCGCCGGACAACGCCCGCATGAACCGCTGGATCTGCTGCAGATGACCAACGATCTTCTGAGAATAGCGGATGCTGATCAGACCGATCACGATGGTCGCCAGCAGGCACAGCAGGATCACCGGAAGGACAGAGTGCAGTACCAACGCATGAACGTCGGATGCCAGACGATAGATCGCATACATGCCAAAGATCTCTTCGCCGTTTTGAGAGGGGATTGGCATAAAATACGCAAAATATTTCTCACCATTTAAGATCACATCGGAGTAAAACTGTTCCTCGCCGGTTTCCAGCACGCCGGAAACAACGACGGGAGAGGCTTTCGTCAGTGTCAGGCGGTCGCCGGAAGCATCCTTCATGGTCGTCACAACGCACAGATCGCTCCGGAAGATGCTCACTTCCACGTTGTATGCATCGTGGATGCTGTCGATGATCTGGCAGGCATTTGTGATGTCTACCTGGCCTTTATACAGATTGTAACTGGATTCATCTAATACTTCGAGATTAAACGCGCCCGGATACATGCGGTCATAAATATCAGCGATCATGTGACACTGGTTTGCCATATCATTTTTCACTTCACCCAGCATGGCACTCGTAAAAGAACGCGTACTGACAAAACCCAGCAGGATCGCCAGGAACACGACCGGAAGCACTGCCAGGAGCAGCATTTTCCCGCGCAGGCTGCGCTTTAGAATGTTTTTTCTCTCTTTTCCCATGAGCAGATACCTTCCTTAATAGATGTATATGTGTAGCATACCACGAATCTGCCAGCAAAAAAAGATTGTTTACAAAATACGACGAATCTTTACACAATCTTAACACACGTTTTAATTTCTTTTTTACGTTCTTTACATAGCTTCACGTATGATAAAGATAATAGTAGAAAGAAACAGGAAAGAACAACCGGGGGATTGTTATGAAATCTATACTTTTAATTGGAATGGGGAGATTTGGAAAGCATATCGCAATGAATCTGAACCAGCTTGGCCATCAGGTGATGGCGGTTGACAGGGTGGAGGAGCGCATAGCCGATATTCTGCCTTATGTCACCAGTGCGCAGATCGGAGACAGCACAAATGTCAGCTTTCTGGAGTCACTGGGCATCGCAAACTTTGATGTGTGCATTGTCGCCATCGCCAACAATTTCCAAGGTTCATTAGAAACGACCTCACTCTTAAAGGAGCTGGGCGCAAAACTCGTCGTATCCAGAGCGGCCCGGGATGTGCAGGCAAAGTTTCTGCTGCGAAACGGGGCGGATGAGGTGGTCTATCCGGAAAAGCAGCTGGCGAAATGGACAGCCATCCGGTACAGCGCAGACCATATTCTGGATTATATTGAGCTGGATGGAGACCATGCCATGTTCGAGGTGCAGATCCCGGAAAACTGGATTGGCCGGACGATCGGGCAGATCGATATCCGTAAAAAATACAGCATCAACATTATCGGACTCAGGAGAAATGGGGAACTGGATATGTCCCTCACGTCAGAAACGGTTCTGGAGGACGGCAGTACCATGCTGGTGCTGGGCAGATACAAAGAACTGCAAAAATGTTTTCGTATTTAGCAGACGATAAGGAGGCGGAAACATGCAGAGTATCCTATTGATCGTGGCATTGGCGGCAACATTTATTTTCGGTTTTTTTGTCGTGCGTGCACTGGAACATTTTCTGGATGAAAACCGGATATTCCCGGAGCAGGAACCGCCAACAGGATTTTCGGCGGATGAAGTGGAAAAACAAGACGGAAAGTAGTATGATAGGGTGTGCTACGGGAGGTCTTGAACATGAAAAAAACATATGAAATACTGCAGGAGGCACACTTGCGAAAAGAGCACCTTGCGCCTTTGTGGGACATCAGCGTGAGCATGCTTGCATTACTGCTTGCAACACTGCTTGGCTATCTGTTTTACGCGGTGGGATTCACAGAGGCAAATATCATCACAGTCTATATTCTGGGAGTGGTGATCCTGTCTGTTGTCACTACCAACCGCCTTTGCAGCCTGCTGGCATCTGTTGGCAGCGTGCTGATCTTTAACTTTTTCTTTACGGAACCGCGTTTTACGTTCCGGTTTGTGGATCCGGGATATTACGTGACGTTCCTGATCATGTTCTTCGCGTCATTCCTGACCGGAACCCTGGCGTCCAGGTTAAAAGAAAACGCCGCACAATCCGCGGAGGCAGCATTCCGGACAAAAATACTGTTTGAGACAAATCAGCTGCTACAGAAAGAGCATGAGACAACGGATGTGATCGCTGCGACAGCCGGGCAGCTGACTAAACTGCTGAAAAGAGACATCGTTATGTATCCGGCAGAAAGCGGGAGATTGCAGGAACCGCTCCTGTATCCGACAGGCGATGACTGTGATGAAGACCTGTTTACGGAAAACGAGCGCGCAACGGCAGACTGGGTATTCCGGAATAATAAGCATGCCGGGGCGACGACAGATACGCTCTCAGACGCGAAATGCCTGTATCTGGCGATCCGCGTTAATGAGCACGTGTACGGTGTCGTAGGGATCTATATCAATGAGCGCCCGCTGGATTCTTTTGAAAACAGTGTCCTGCTGGCAATCCTGGGTGAATGCGCCCTGGCGATCGAGAATATAAAAAATGCAAAAGAGAAGGAAGCAGCGGCCATCCTGGCAAAGAACGAACAGCTGCGGGCAAACTTACTGCGGGCGATCTCCCATGACCTGCGCACGCCGCTGACTTCGATATCGGGAAACGCCAGCAATCTGCTTTCCAATTATGAGCGGTTGGACGATGACTCGCGCACACAGATATTTACAGACATCTATGATGATTCCATGTGGCTGATCAATCTGGTGGAAAATCTGCTGGCAGTCACCCGGATCGAGGAGGGCAGAGTCAACCTGAACAGCACGACAGAGCTGATGGACGAAGTGATCGCAGAGGCACTCAAGCACGTGGACCGAAAGAGCAAGGAACATATCATCCGGGTGCACAGCGAGCGTGAATTTATTCTGGCACAGATCGATGCCAAGCTGATCGTGCAGGTTATGATCAATATCGTGGATAATGCGATCAAATATACGCCGGAAGGCTCTGTGATCGAGATCAATACCCGGGAGTGCGGATCCATGGTAGAAGTATCCGTATCTGACAATGGACCGGGAATTCCGGATGAGCAGAAACCGCATATTTTTGACATGTTTTACAGCGGGGCAAATAAAGTGGCAGACAGCCGCAGAAGTCTCGGACTGGGATTGTCCGTGTGCAAATCTATTATCACCGCACATGGCGGCACGATCGAGGTAAAAGACCACGAGCCGAAAGGCACGACATTTCTATTTACATTACCGGGTGGGGAGGTAGAAATTCATGAATAAACCACTGATCCTTGTGGTAGAAGATGATGCGCCGGTTCGAAATCTGATGACCACGACGCTGAAGACAAACGACTACAGATATCTGGTGGCAGCAAACGGAGAGGCGGCAATTATAGAAGCATCTTCGCATAATCCGGACATTGTGCTGCTGGATCTGGGTCTGCCGGATATGGATGGCGTACAGGTGATCCAAAAGATCCGGTCATGGTCAAACATGCCGATCATCGTGATCAGCGCGCGCAGTGAGGATTCAGATAAGATAGAAGCATTGGACGCAGGCGCGGACGATTACCTGACAAAGCCGTTTTCCGTGGAGGAACTGCTGGCGAGGCTGCGTGTGACACAGCGGAGGCTGGCCTACATGACAGCAGAGGTCATATCGCAGGGCGCGGTCTTTGAAAACGGAAAACTGCGTGTGGATTATGCGGGCGGGTGTGCCTATCTGGATGGACAGGAGCTGCATCTGACACCGATTGAGTACAAGCTGTTATGCCTGCTCTCGAAAAATGTCGGAAAGGTGCTGACACACACCTATATCACGCAGAATATCTGGGGCAGGAGTTGGGATAACGATGTGGCTTCCCTGCGGGTGTTCATGGCGACGCTGCGCAAGAAGCTGGAGGCAGAGCCGGATTCACCACAGTATATACAGACACATATCGGCGTCGGATATCGAATGATGAAAGTAGAATAGAAACAGATGCTGTGAAGCAGAAAAGAGTAAGCGTGCAGATTGTTGCATGCTTACTCTTTTTCGCTATATGCAGCGGATGCTGATTCATTAAAATATTGCAGCAAATGAAAAACAAGACTCTGTTCATGAGCGTTGTAGCCATCAAGATTTACAGTATTTGTTGCGTCGATATCCAGCAGATAATCTGTGGATACATGAAATATTTTTGCCAGAGAAATAAGATTGTCAGTAGATGGACTGTTTGCTCCGCATTCCCAGGACTGAACACCGGCGCGGCTGATATTCATGCGCTTTGCGAGATCAGCCTGCGACAGACCACTCTGTTCACGCATCCGGGCGATGCGAGAGCCAATCGTTTCAATCATCTTTTGTACCTCCTGCTGGTAGGTTATAAAAAAATAGTATCAATTATGTGTAAACTATAACCAACATGGAAGTTGGAAATAATTAACAATATAAATAACGGCATACAATCGGTGCTCGGCCTGAAGGGATGAGCCTTTAGTGTCCTTGCGGAGCAAGTTTTTCACAGACTATAATGAAAAAATACAGTGCAAAACGAAATGGGAGGTATCGCCGTGACAGGTTTCGTGAAGCTAATGATTGTGGAAGATGAGCCGCAGGTACGGGAAGAATTTCGTATAGCGATCTCGCAGTATCAGGAAATGAGACTTGTCTATGAAACCGACAGTGAACCGCAGGCGCTGGATTATCTGGAAATGCATCCGGTGGATGCCGTTGTCCTGGACATAGAATTAAGAGAGGGAGACGGAGTGTCATTCCTGAATGAGATCGAAACACGCGGGCTGAAGAAGCCCTTTATTATTGTCGTGACAAATACAGGCTCGCATGTCACGCTCAGATATCTGAGAGCACATGGAGCCGATTATATTTACAAAAAATCAAACCGGATGTGTTCTGCGGAGCGGGTTCTGAGTGTGATAGAAAAGCTATACCCCTATCAGAATGCAGAAAATTATAGAAAAAGTGTGCATGCGGAGACCTTGCTTCATCAGGAAAACGAAGATCAGATTATAAGGAAATACATAGAGAACGAATTGGAAAAACTGGGCTTCAGGCGCAGTCAGACAGGATTTCGTTATATTGCGGAAGGCATCTTTCAACTGATGAATGATAAGGAAGGACAACTGCAAATGTTCGCAGAGGTGTATCCGCTCATTGCGAAAAAATATCATACGACACAGGAGGCTGTGGTGAGCGGAATACGAAATGCGATTGAGACCGTATTTAAAAGAGCCGGCATAAAAAATCTGCAAACATATTACCCGTTTGATTACGACAAAGAGATGGGTCGTCCGACCAATACGGAATTTATGAAGCATATGGCGGAGCGGCTGAAACTGTAAGCGACTCCATTGTTTTTGTCAAATATCTGAAAATGTATAGACAATAAGGAATTTTCCTATCTTTTGCGAGGATTTCATGATAAAATTTAGAGAGCAAAAGAGAGAGCCACTACGATTGAAATGAGGTTGATCATGCACGAGCTCGGAATTGTTTTTCACATTGCAGACAGTGTTGCAAAAATTGCTGAGGAGAATGAGGTCTCACATGTAAACAAGGTCGTGTTGCAGATCGGAGAAGTATCTATGATCCTGCATGAATATCTGCAGGATTGCTGGAAATGGAATGCAAAACGCACGCCGCTGTTTACAGATTGTGAGCTGGAGATCGAGACAATTCCGGCAGTCACATACTGTGAGGATTGCAAAGGCCGGTATGCGACCGTGGAGCATGGTAAGATCTGCCCATACTGCCAGAGTGAACACACCTGGCTGATCCAAGGTAATGAGGCACAGATCAAAGAAATCGTGGTGGAGGATGAATCATCATAAGAAAAGGAGAACAAGTTATGTCAGACCCCTTATTCCCCAATCCCAATCCCGGAAAACCGTTTCGCGAGCCGGTCGCGCGGCTGGCAAAGGTCATCACAGACCGCATTCCTGTCGTTTTAGGAAAGGAAAAGATCACAAAGGACTCGCCGGAGTATATCGGTCTGGAACCGCTGTGTACCGATGAGCAGGCGGAGATCGCCATTCTCATGAAAAAGCGCGTGCCCCGTACCATGGCGGATATGATCAAGCTGACCGGAAAAGACGAGGCATATCTGGAAAAGCAGCTGGCAGAGATGTCCTATAACGGACTGATCGAGTACAACTGGGAGAACCCGCAGCATGAAAAACAGTGGGTACTTCCCATGTTCGTGCCGGGCAGTGCAGAATTTTCAAATATGAACGCAAAGGTACTTGAGGAGCACCCTGAGATGGGACGTTTCTTTGAACGCATGAGCCGTTTACCGCTGGAAAAGGTGACGCCCATGGTGCCGCCCGGAGGCGCCGGGATCGGCATGCATGTCATCCCGGTAGAAAAAGCGATCGAGATGGAAAACAATACGGCTTCTGTAGAGCATATTTCGCACTGGCTGGACAAATATGAGGGCAAATATGCAGCAAGCCCCTGCTCCTGCCGCAGATCCCGCAAGACGTATGATGAGGGCTGTGCAGACGATCCGGAAGGCTGGTGTATCGCAGTGGGTGATATGGCGGACTATGTCGTTGAGACCGGAAAGGGCGGACGCTATATCACCAGAGAAGAAGTATACGAGATCCTGAAAAAAGCAGAGGATAACGGCTTTGTGCATCAGATCACGAATATCGACGGAGAGGATAAGATCTTTGCGATCTGTAACTGTAACGTGAATGTCTGCTATGCACTGCGCACCTCACAGCTGTTCAATACGCCCAATATGTCCCGCTCAGCGTATGTGGCCCATGTGACCACGGAAAACTGCGTGGCGTGCGGGCGCTGTGTGGAGCATTGCCCGGCGGGGGCACTGAAGCTGGGTCAGAAGCTGTGTAAAAAAGACGGAACAGCAGTGACTTACCCGAAACAGCCGCTGCCTTCGGAGCAACCGTGGGGACCTCATATGTGGACAGAGGATTATCGGGATAAAAACCGTATCGAGACCCATGAGACCGGAACCGCACCTTGTAAAACCGCATGTCCGGCGCATATTGCCGTGCAGGGCTATCTGAAGCTTGCAGCGCAGGGAAAATATACGGATGCACTGGCGCTCATCAAGAAAAACAATCCGCTTCCTGCCATCTGCGGACATATCTGTAACCGCCGCTGTGAGGATGCCTGCACGAGAGGAACGATCGATGAGGCGATCGCCATCGACGAGGTAAAGAAATTTATCGCGATGCAGGACTTGAACGCTGAGAACCGATACATACCGAAAAAGGTCATTCCTTCACTGGATGACAATTTCTTCGCAGATACAAAGATAGCCATTATCGGAGGCGGTCCTGCCGGACTTTCCTGTGCGTATTATCTGGCAGAAAAGGGCTATCGTCCGACGATCTTTGAGAAAAACGAGCGCTGCGGCGGTATGCTGGTATACGGAATTCCGTCCTATAAGCTGGAAAAAACCGTCGTACAGGCTGAGATCGACATCATCGAGCAGATGGGTGTGGAGATCAAGACCGGTATTGAAGTAGGAAAGGATATCTCGCTGGATGAGTTGCGGGCGCAGGGATATAAAGCATTTTACATCGCCATCGGATGTCAGGGCGGAAGAAAAGCCGGCGTGCCCGGCGAGGATGCCGAGGGAGTGATGACCGCAGTCGATTTCCTGCGTGAGGTCAATGCCAGGGAAGCATTCCCGTTAGAGGGAGACGTTGTTGTGATCGGTGGCGGAAACGTGGCGATCGATGTGGCAAGAAACAGCACACGTTGTGGTGAGGGCAGTGTTTCCATGTACTGTCTGGAGTCCAGAGCGGAGATGCCTGCATCCGAAGAGGAGATTGAGGAGGCTACATCAGAAGGCATCACCATCAATTGTGGTTGGGGACCGAAGGAGATCCTGACCGAGAACGGACAAGTGAGCGGTATCGTCCTGGAAAAATGCGTATCAGTCAAGGACGCAGACGGCAGATTTAACCCGAAATACGATGAGAACGAGACAAAGACGATCGCCTGCAGACATGTATTTTTATCCGTCGGTCAGAGCATCGAATGGGGTGATCTGTTGAAGGGCTCCCGTGTCGAGCTGGGCCGCGGCAACGGCGCAGTTGCGGATGCGAAGACATACCAGACGGCAGAGCCGGATATCTTTGTGGGCGGAGATGTGTACACCGGACCGAAATTCGCCATCGATGCCATCGCAGCCGGAAAAGAAGGCGCGATCTCGATCCACCGTTTCGTACAGCCGAACAGCTCGCTGACGATCGGACGTAATCAGCTGTCCTATAAAGAACTGGACAAAAAAGACATCTCTATTGAGAGCTATGACAACTCCGGTCGCCAGAAACCGGGACACAGCAAGGATATTGATTCGAAGGTATCTTTCCGCGACGCGGTGCTCACCTTTACCGAGGAGCAGGTCAAGAAAGAAACCGCACGATGCCTGGGCTGTGGTGCAACGATCGTAGATGCAAACCGTTGTGTGGGCTGCGGCGTCTGCACGACAAAGTGTGAATTCGACGCCATTCATCTGCACAGGGATCACCCGGAGTGTTCTGTGATGCGAAAGAGCGAAGATAAACTGAAATATGTGCTGCCCTATGGCGCAAAGCAGAAGATCAAGCTGATCTTTAAGAAGAAAAAATAGTCAAGTATAAATGAGTCATTTATGATTGACTAACTTTTTGAAATTGCAAATGGATATGATAGGATCAACGAAAGGGAGTAACCTTTGAGTTGGTCCTATTTTTACGCTTTTTTTCTGGGAGTGCTGATTTTTGGATGAAAGAGTGGTATATTGTAAAAAGAGTACGAATTTGAGCGAACACGAAAAGGAACGAAAGTACATGACAGATGAAAAGATCGTAGAACTGCAAAGTGGTTTAAATACAGCGTTTTTCAACAGCACAATAAATTCAAATTTGGCCTACAGGCCACAGTTCATTTATAACGACAATAAAAATGGCCAGAAGGTATTTTCTGCGATCGAAGATGAATTGCTGCGGTGCGATCGTTTTGCAATTAGTGTTGCGTTCATTACAAGAGGTGGAATCACACCACTTTTACAGACCTTGAAGGAGTTGGAGAGACGAGGTGTACAGGGAAGAATCTTAACTACCGATTACCTCAGCTTCAGTGATCCGGTGGCATTAGATACCATTGCAGGTTTATCTAACATTGAGCTTCGCATGTATCAGACAGAACGGGCAGGAAATGGCTTTCATACCAAGGGATATATTTTCCAAAAGAGCGAAGAGTATCGTTTTATCATTGGCAGCTCTAATTTGACACAGGATGCATTGACGCGAAATATGGAGTGGAATACGAAGCTGGTATCTACCAATCAAGGTGAAATGGTAAACTCAGTATTGGCTGAATTTGAGAAGCTTTGGAATGCGACGGAATATACGAAGCCATATACAGAATTTATAGAGGAATATCGAAGAAAGTATGAAGAGAAGCAGCTGTTTCACAAAATGGTTGCGGAACAGAAACGGATTGCAAAGCATGAGGCGATATCCTCTGTAGAGGCATACACCTTACAGCCCAATTCCATGCAGAGAGCTTTCATCTATAATCTATTAGAACTCAGAAAAAAGGGTGTTGACAAAGCCTTATTAATTTCTGCTACCGGTACAGGAAAGACCTATGCATCTGCATTTGCGATGAGAGAACTTGGATTTGCCCGAGTTCTGTTTTTGGTGCATAGAAATCAAATCGCAAAGCAGGCAAAGGCTTCTTTTGAGCGGGTATTTGGCAGTAGAATCAGAACCGGTTTAGTATCAGGAACTATGCATGACTATGAGGCGGATTTTGTGTTTGCAACGGTACAGACCTTGAGCAAGCAGGAAAACCTCGAGAAATTTCCGAGGGACTATTTTGATGCGTGTATTTACGACGAGGCACATCATACAAGCGCCGGTAGCTATAAACGGGTCATGGATTATTTCACTCCTGAATTTACGCTGGGAATGACCGCAACGCCGGATAAGCGTGACGACAATATTGAAGGGCGCAATATCTATGAGATCTTTGACCACAATATTGCGTATGAGATTCGATTGCAGCAAGCGATGGATGAAGACTTATTGTGCCCGTTCCACTATTTTGGAATCACCGATCTGGCAATGATTTCCGATGAAGGAACTACAAAGGAAGAGCAGCTGGAGAACTTCAGATATTTAACAAGTGATGAACGTGTCAAATATGTCATGGAGCAGGCGGCATATTTTGGATATTCAGGAGATCGTGTAAAGGGCTTGATCTTCTGCAGTAGAATCGATGAAGCGAGGAAACTGTCCAGAAAGTTTAATGAGCGCGGGTTACGGACGGTCGCATTAAGTGGCGCAGATTCAGAGGAAACAAGAGCAGAAGCAATCGAACGCTTGACGATGGACGTGCAGTCAGAGGAAGATGACTATCTGGACTACATTATAACCGTGGATATCTTCTCAGAAGGTACAGATATTGTGGAAGTCAATCAGGTGATCATGCTTCGACCGACGCAATCACCGATTGTCTTTATCCAGCAGTTGGGACGAGGCCTTCGAAAAGCATCGGGGAAGGAATATGTAGTAATTCTTGATTTTATTGGAAATTACAAGAACAACTTTATGATTCCGATCGCCTTATCCGGAGACCGTAGTTATAACAAAGACAACATCAGAAGATATCTGATGGAAGGAGGACGGGTCATTCCGGGTGCGAGTACGATCCATTTTGATGAGATCAGTAGAAAGCGTATCTTTGCGGCGGTGGATAATGCCAATTTCAGTGACATCAAGCTGATCAAGGAAAACTACACCAATCTCAAAAACAAGCTTGGCAAAATCCCAAGATTGAAAGATTTCGACGACTATGGAGAGATGGATGTGCTGCGTATTTTTGATAATAACAGTTTGGGCTCCTATTATAAGTTTCTTGTAAAATACGAGAAGGAATATCAAATAAGACTGGCACCGGAAGAAGAAAAGGTGATTGAATTCGTATCCAAGAAGCTGGCCAGTGGAAAACGAATCCAGGAATTGAGACTCCTGGACAGAATGTTAACATACGCTCATCCTGTATTGCTGTTTGCTGAGTTGCAAAGAGAATTAAAAGTAGATTATGGCAAACAGATGAGTCAGGACCAGAAGGAAAATATTGTAAATATCATGACAAATGAATTCCCGGCAGGCGCAAGTAAGAATACCTATTCCGATTGCATTTTTATCGAGAAAGATGATGAAGATGAAGCGGATTATCATGTTTCCAAATCCTTTCAAAAAATGCTGGCGAATAGAGACTTCTATGAGATCTTGAAGGAACTGGTTACATTTGGCATTAGCCGTTATGAGCGAGACTTCTCTCATACCTATCGGGGAACAGACTTTGTACTTTATCAGAAATATACATATGAGGATGTATGCCGATTACTCAACTGGGAAACAAACGAAGTTCCACTTAATATTGGTGGATATAAGTATGATAAGAAGACAAAGACATTCCCGGTATTTATTAACTATGACAAGTCAGAGGACATCAGCGATACGACCAAATACGAAGACCATTTTACGAGCAGTAGTAGCTTGATCGCAATATCGAAGTCCGGAAGAAGTATTGCATCCGAGGATGTGCAGAACTTTTTGCATGCCAAGGAGCGAGGCATACAGGTTCATCTGTTTGTTCGCAAGAATAAGGATGATAAGATCTCAAAAGAATTTTATTATTTGGGCTACATGCAGGCGAGTGGTAAAGTAAGAGAGTTTGTCATGCCGAATACAGATAAAACAGCAGTAGAAATCGAATGGCTGTTAGATGTTCCGGTGCGAGAGGATCTATACGAATATATTGTAAATGAGTAGGAGTACAACATGAAAACAATCCGAGTAGTAGCTGCGGTTATAAAAGCAACAAATGAAAAAGGAGATCCGATGATCTTCGCCACACAAAGGGGCTACGGAGACTTCAAAGGCGGCTGGGAATTTCCGGGCGGTAAAATCGAGGAAGGCGAAACGCCGAAGGAAGCACTTGTTCGCGAGATCAAGGAGGAGCTGGAAACCGAAATAGCAGTAGGAGAACTGATCGATACGATCGAATATGATTACCCTACGTTTCATCTCTCTATGGATTGCTTCTGGGCGGAGATCGTGTCAGGAGATCTGGTGCTCAAGGAACACGAGGCTGCAAAGTGGCTGACGAAGGATGAGCTGGATACTGTGGAGTGGTTGCCAGCGGATGTGAGGTTGATTGAGAAGGTGAGAGTAGGGCTGTAAATATAGAAAAATCTGATAAGACAAAGAAAAATATTCTCTGCTGGTCAATGCGTATTCTGAATAGTAAAATAAATGCATGCTTTACTAAAGAACATGAGGTGGGATATGGCGCTAAGTGATTTAAATATTAAAATTAGCTATACAAGTCAAGGAAAGGAAAATATTTTAGATGATTTCCTTATTCCGGCATTAAAGGAAGCGAATCTTTATAGGAGAAGTGTTGGCTTTTTTTCTTCGAGCGTTTTTGAATTATTAGGTGTTGGACTCAAACAGCTAATCGAAAACGGTGGAAAAATTCAAATAATATGTAGCCCTGAATTAAGCAGGGAGGATCTTGAAGGTATTCAACTCGGATATGCACTTAAGGCGGCTAAAACTCAAAAACTATTTGAAGAAGATATTGATAATACAATAGAGGAATTGGATGATGAAAATTTAATACGGCTCGTTACATTGATTTCAACCGGACATATGGATGTTATTGTCGTGGATCTTGAAAACTCTAGAGGAATATACCATGACAAGATTGGCATTATCCAAGACGAAGATGGTAATAAAATTCTTTTTGTAGGTTCGACCAACGAATCAGTAAATGCATATAGATTTAATTATGAAAAAGTTAGGGTTTCGATGAGCTGGAATCCTAATGACATTCCGAGAATAGAAGATGACGAGCAGGAATTTGAAGGCATCTGGAACGGAACGAACAAATACATTTTTAAGAAGGATTATACTTATATTATCGTAGATAAGCTAAAAGAGGAAGCAAAGAGAAGAAATATTAAATTACCGGAGGAACAGAAGAAAAGGGATCCTATCAAATTACGTGATTATCAGGAAGAGGCCATTGCAAACTGGGTAAAAAATAATTATCACGGATTTTATGTAATGGCGACAGGAACGGGAAAGACATGGACTGCAATTTATTCTGCTCTTGAAGTTAACAGGAATACGCCAATTTTTTTGGTTATATGTGCGCCATATAAGCATTTGGTAAGACAATGGTTTGATGATGTGCATAAGGTGTTTCCTGATTGCCCAACAGTTATGGTATCTAGTGAAAATCATGACTGGGAAAACCAGCTTCTTGATGCAGTTTTAAATAGTAAATACGGAGAAAGGAAGACTATAGTTGCCATATCGACAATAAAGTCGTTTAACACACCAAAGTTTACCAGAATAGCAGGGAAATCTAATCTTGAAAAGATGCTTATTGTTGATGAGGCACATAGGTTTAAAAATCTCACCGATGAGATACAAGAATCTTATAGATATATGTTGGGATTAAGCGCAACTCCATCTAGCAAAAAGCAGGATCAGGCAGGACAAAAGTTGATGGATTTCTTTGGCGGACAGGTCTTTAACTTACCAATAGAGTATGCAATTGAACGTGGTTATTTGGTTCATTACAACTATTACCCGATATATGTCAACGCAACGGATGATGAAGAACGAAATTTTGAGCGACTTACAAGTTTGATGGCATCATGTTTTAGAAATAATGTATGTATTGATGTGGAGGGGCTTGCAAAGCTTAAGCGATCTCGATTACGAGTTATTTCCATGGCTCAGGAAAAGACGGATAGAATTAATTGGATCTTAAGTCAAATCCGAGAAGATGATCACTTTATTGTATACTGCGGAGATGGAAGACTATTTGAAGAGCAGCGCGGCGAAGAGGTAAGACATATTCAGTATGTTAAAGATTGCTTGACAAATCTGGATTACAGAGTTAATCAGTTTACTGCCGAAGAAAATATAAAAGAACGAATGCAAATTGTTAATTCTTTTAACAAAGGAATGATTGATTCGTTAGTAGCAATTAGATGCCTTGATGAAGGAATTAACATACCTTCCATTAAGGGTGCGCTGATTCTTTCTAGCAATGATGATTACCGTGAATTTGTACAGAGGCGAGGACGTATCCTTCGAACATACACAAATGAATATACAGGAGAAGACAAAGAAGTAGCTAATATCTGTCTCTTATACACATCTCCGAGCCCACGAGACGCTACGCTATCTC
>CALZQA010000027.1 GCA_945828315.1 uncultured bacterium
TTTTTATAAAATTATAGAACTTGTATGCGCGAATCTCATCTTGCAATACTTCAATCATCTGCATTTGTTCATCCAATAGCTTTCTAAGTTCACTATTTTTCTTATTTAGCTGTTTCACCATTTTTCTCAGCTTATTTATTTCCGGTTGACGCATCAGGCAGCCAATAGTGATTCCGCATGAACCACTAAGACCTCCCACTAGCAATATTGTTGCTGTAATCATCAAATTTCATCTCCTGTCATATATAGTTTTTAATCTTATCTGTAAGAGATTTTTCCATACAGTCCTGATAATTGTCCAGCTGTTTTCTAGCCAACTGTTCTACCACATCAGAACGCTCTATTGACTTTGCTGTTAACCTTTCCAGCTTTTTCACCTCCCACCAGCTATTTGTATACATAAGTATATATTCCTTTATCATACAAATGCCCGCGCACCAGTTAATATAGAAAATTCCTGTTCGAGCAAAACCCAGAAAACAGTTTAAATAAAACATGACTGCATATGCAATTAACAAAAACTGATGTTCAATCACCTTATCACGGATATGTCTGTACTTCATATAGCTTTTACATAGCGCGCTCCCTAGCGTCTGCGCAGTCATATCTTGTATATGTATAGAAAACATATGATTAAAAATCTCATTATTTCCACCTGTTTTTCCGGTTTTATATGCTGCTTCATCATACAGACGATTACAGAAATCCAACAGTTTATTACCCACTTTTTTTCCATCCGCATATGTATAATCCCACCACGAAGATGTCGGAACCGGCAAGCCCTGTTTGGAAAAAGTATCCGCTGTCAAATGCTTCAATGCTGCTATAATTCCCTTTGTAACACTCCCTGTCTGCTCAATCATCAGCGCAAACGGATTATCTCGATTGAATGAGAGAATATCATGTCCCCAAAAGATTCTGTGCGGACCGCTTCTACTCGCACCGCCACTTCGTGTCGGGAAAACTCGTTGTCCATTTTGACCGATTGGCATCGTATCTATATTTGACTGATAGTGTCCAAGTAATGTTTTAATAATTGATTGAAAAACAGTATCATTTTTCTTTTTGGGAGCACTTGCAATCTGATGTATCTCATCCAATACTTTCTGAACGTTTTTGCTGTTAGTAAGGACTGCTCCAGCTACTCCTACCATAATTGCAAAAGCATAATCCACACCTGTTAATTCCGAATTAATTTCCTCTGAGATGATATCTTCATATTCTTTGTATATCAAACTTATTTTATTGCGATATTCTTCGCATTCTTTCTCGTATTCGGACAAGTAAAAAGATTCCTGCTGCATACTATACCTCCATTAGAATTCCCCACATGAGTAAAAACTGAACGATATTTTCAATCTCCCACTGATCAGAAAAAATCTTTTTAATCTCATCCCCCAAATCATCTGAAAAATCAATTATTTCCGTATTGTCAAAAAAACGAACCTGCGGTAAGTTTTTGAGCAATGCTGCATTTACCATCGGCAGAACTTCTCCTACTATATACTCTGCAGAAACATAATTTTTTTTCATCTCCATAAGTAATTTTTTGGAAACATTCAACTGCATATTTTTCTCTCTTATCCTTTCTGCTTTCAAAACAAACACTGAAAACTATTTTGACATTATTTTTTGTTCCACCTCGTTTATCTGGAAAAAAGATTGCTAAACAGCCCTAAAATACTCCTATGATGCCGCTTGGCATGTTCCATATTACTGTCCAATACAGCATTGTTACTCATATACTCCGAATGAATATTTTTCAAAGTACCCTGGTAATGCTTTTCCTGCTCCTGTTGCATAAGCGTCCTATATAATTCCTTATCCTTCTCATTCGTGCATCCTTCCAGTTTTTCTGACCAGTCAGCCATTCTCTTTTGATAACCGTCCTGCGCAATCTCGAATTCACTCAGCAAATCTTTCTGCAATGATTCGTGCGTACCCAATACATTTTTTTGCCCTGTAACAGTTGCAGCCATAGCCGCCTCCTGCAATTCCGCCTCCTTGTCTACGGCAATTGAAATCATATTCCCTACTGCATTTGCTACCCCTACTGCTGCATTGCCAAGTTGCTGCAATGCCTCTAGCTGCGCCTCCGGTGCCATGGATGAGAACCCAGTCTGTCCATCTCCCTGCTTTACAACCTCATTTTCCATATCTACAATCTACCTTTCTTAATAGTCAATATTTTTTTTACCATACCATTTTCTGATCTTACTACCCGTTTTATAACTATTTTTCGCTCTTTTCGCTCTGTCTACGCTTTGGCCGATCCCCTCCCGTTCAAACAATGTCTCCAGTTTTTTTTCTGATTCTGTTCCTTCTATATATGTTCTGACATTATCAGCATCCTCCATAAAAACAACTATTTCACTTTTTTTATGCGAATACTTCTCATAATCTGCATTTAGTTTGTGTTCGTATGCAGATACCTCTCTCTCATATCTCCTAATCTCTTTCAATCCCCCAAATAATCCGGGCACACCCATGTAGTTTCGCATTTCTCCAACTTCCGGGAAATCTAACCTTTGGGGATCCCATTTTCCGCTTATTGAAATTTCTCTTTTATCATTTATTGCTTTTCGCTTCGCTTTTTCATCACTTGCATATCGCAGACGCGCCTGCAATAATTCATCCTCCTTTTTATTAAACGCCTCTACATTTTCAGTGAAAGTACTATACTCTGCCAGATACTTTTGACGTACATCTAGCGCTTTCTGCCTCTCACAAATAATTTCCATAATATTTAAATAATAGCTGTCCCGTATCAGCGCAAATAAGAAAATTATTACAAACAAAATGATATCCAGCCACAGCCACGCCTGATTCTCTTCACATGCCAAATATGTTACAAATGCTATAACAGAAAGTACTTCAATAGCATACACACGCAACCTGAAATATGGTTCACCCACCGCATAAACCAACAAATTGCCAAACAATGTAATAATGGAAAATGCCCCTACATCTGTGATCATCGCGCATATTTCCACCAAATATGAATTAGCTATCTGAAACTTCATAATAAACAGCCGCATCAAAAAATAAATGCACACACTGGCAAGCAACCACCGTACATATTTTGTTCGCGTCTTTTTTTTGTGTCCCTCTACTGTAATCATTTTCTATTTCCTCGATAAATTATATATCTCTCATCTATCACCCGGTGATAGCTTGAACACTCATACACCTTCTTGAACTTACGTTTGATTTCTTCGGTTCTGCCAAGTTTTAAGGTGTTCTGTACAGGATATCATTGCCTATAAAAAGAGCCCTCGCAACCGCGAAAGCCCTCTTACTATTTAACATTATTTTCATCTGCGCCTGCTTCGATATAATACACTGCAGCCTTGTCCCGGAATTTTTCCAACAATTCATCGTAGGTTGTAGTTATTTTTTCAAAGTACATGCCAGCCAGTTCACCGTCATAATCATAAGCCAGATTATTTCTCGCCTTTAGCATTTCCAACCATGTATCATTCTCTATCAATCCCACACTGTTTGCCATGCGAAGAGTCTCTCTTGGCGAACCGGTTGGATATTCCAGTGCTCCATGATATTCCGTAATAATATCTTTCATCACCTTCCATGCCAGGTCAAATGATAAATTGAACATCTGCACTGTTCCACTGAGTATAAACTTGTCAGTCCTGTCTCTTCCTTTGGCATCTGCCAAATTATCCAGGCTTTTGCAATAACTGCGATAACGGTTAATAGATTTTCCTTCCATACCGGTCCATATCCTCCTTTAGATACTCATTCTGGCATAAATCATACTCAAACAAATCTATCTTTTTTAATGTCATGATCTCATCAACCTGTTCTTTTAATTTTTCGATATCAACAGGCCCATAGATGATGAAATCCAAATCACTATAACGTGTTTGTGTTCCCTTTGCATAAGATCCAAATAGCGACAAATGCTCTACATTATTCTCTTTACATATGTTGGTAACCTGTTTTATGATTTCATCGATTGACATATACATTCCACCATTCATTCTACACGATTTTTTGCCTCTTGTCATTGACGGCATGGGTAAATAGACAGCTAGAAATTTCCTCCGTTCCAGCCCCAGTCCTTGATTCCCTGGTAGGTGACATAGACGTTGCTGCCGGGTATGCCCAGCTCCTCCGATAAAATATTGCAAATCTCGCCAGTCATCTGGTCGTAGGCAGATGATGATGCGTTTCCGTACAGGCTGACAGACACAAATGCGCCCTTCTCCAGCTTGTTTCCACCCAGGTACAGATCATAGTTGTCCTCAAATCCGACCATGAGATAGGTCTCTGTCTTGCCCAGCAGGCTGATCGCCTGTCCCATCTTTGACTTGATGCTCTCCCTTTTTTCCGGTGTGACCGGCACTGTGATTTTTGAATCAATAAATGGCATTTCTTATTCCTCCTTTAACTTTGGCTCCCATAAAAACGGCTCATACATCCGCTTTAAGGTCTTCACCACTTTGTTGTGGTCACATTCTTTCACCAGTATATCATATTTTCCCTCGATACTTCCGAATGTGACAATGTGCGACAGACCTGTCTCCTCCTGGAGATAGGCGATCATATTTTCCCTTGTAGCATTTTCGTTGTAGATCTTGATATACGCATAGCCGGGATAATCGTCCGAATCATATTTGCTGATACACAGCTTTTTGAACGCTTCTCTTTTTTGGAACTCCTCATAGATCCGGTCGATCTGTTTCTTCGGCTGAATGGTCATAAACATGACTGCGCCGTCCATGGCGATGACGGGAAGCTTCAGGTGGATCCCCCGCAGTGGCTCGATCAGTGAAGCCGGTGTGCGCATGGTAGACACTGTAAAATTCGCCCCATCTGCCAGCATCCGGTTCAGTTCCACGATACTATAAGGCGAGAGTCGATGGTCGCTCTCCAGAAGTGCATCGTCCATCCCCGATATGAACAGAATATCCCGCTCCTTCCTGCGCGGAAGATGCGCCGTATTGACCAGCTCTCCGCCCAGGCCTGTCCCCATCAGACGTTTGTCGATCAACAGCACAAACAGACCAAACACCGCGCCCGTCAGTGTTCCCACCGTTCTCTGCAGCGCTTTGGAATGGGTATTTTCCCACTGGGGCTGAATACACCAGAGTGCCGCCAGCTGGGAATAAAAGATGATCCCGTTTGAGCGGAAAAATGAATAAAATACAAAGCACAGGAAAACCGCAATAGAAGATTTTACAATACGCATTCCCACTCTCGGCAGCTGTATCTTCCTTTGTATACTATCTCTCATTGTACTCCTATATTTTAATCGTGGCAAAAGGAACATCCCGCCGTCACGAATTCCATCGTATACTCTGCCTCAAATACACCATCTTTTGCCAGCTTATTCTCATAGGCGCGTGTCTCCAATGTTCCATCGAAGTCCACTGCATCGCATCTTCCGAACCACGGCTCAATGCAGACAAATGGTGCTTCCTTTTTCTCCGGTGACCAGACAGCAAACAGCGGGGTGTCAAATCGCAGGGTCACATATGCCTCTCCCGCGCGATCCAGCAGTGATACTTCGCCAGTCTGTTTCCCTTCCACCATGTAGGTGCAGGTGTCGAAAAATCCCGGTGTAAACTTTACCACGCCATCATCCAGCGGCAGTACCTGATCATCCATGATTGCCAGTCCCTCTGGCGTATTTCCATGGTGGTGGAGCTCCGCAGTCAGTCCTCCAAATTTCAAGCCATAGCCCAGCTTGTTTTCCTCTCCGTGGATCGGACAGCGGAAGGCCGGATGGGCGCCGATAGAGAAATACATCGGCTTGTCGTCCGTGTTTTCCACCTTCCACAATACTTTTACCTCATTCCTGCAAAGCTCATATCCGATATGCAGGCGAAATGCAAACGGATATTTTGCCAGTGTCTCTTCCGTGGATGCAAGCGCAAACCAGATTTTCGTATTCTCTGAATGCTCCAGCGTAAATTCCATATCTCTGGCAAATCCATGCTGACCCATCGGATAGGTTTTTCCCGCATAGCGGTATTCCTTATCCTTCGGCACTCCTACAAAAGGAAACAACACCGGAGAAGTGCGTCCCCAATATCGGGGGTCAGCCTGCCACATATATTCAAAGTCATCTGCTTTCCGTCTGATCGATCTGAGCTCTGCTCCAAAGGAGTCGATCTCCACAGCAAGTATCTCGTTTTCAAGTGTATACCTCATGATGTATCCTCCTTTTGTTTATTATAGCAATCTCACATTCTTCTCACCATATTATAATTTTACCTTCACCACGATTTTCTTAACATGGCACGGACCATTTTCTGTCATTCGCTTTGGTGCGTGACCCTCCTCCGGCGAAACGATGACAAAATCTCCTGCTTTCAGAATCACTGCCCCTGCCTGAAGAGGCTCATGATAAAACACCAGATCCTTTGTTTCATCATATTCTGTGGACGGTTTCATGTTTTTTATCGGTTCATAACCAAAACACTCTTTTGAATTTATCACTGAGATAATCATATTTCTCTGTCAATGCAATATTTGTTGTTAACATATTTATCCTCCTGTTTTACATCTTCAAATGTTCCAATATGGTGTAACCCGTCTGAAATATTTTTTCTTATTTACACACAACAATGTTTCTGCAGTTCTTGTAGCGCTCCGGACATTTTTCCGTCAGAATGACGGAGTCCTCCATGCTTCCGAAAGTGACAGAACTGACATTATCGAATTTTGATGAGTCACATAACACATAGCTTTTCCGGCATTGTTCCAGTGCCACCTGTTTGATCAGGGCCTCACCGGCATCGGGAGTTGTCAGTCCCTCCACCTGACTCACGCCATTCGTTCCAAAAAATCCTTTCGTGAAATGATAACCGCGAAGCGCTTGGAGCGCCTGACTACCAACTACAGCTTCCGTTGAGCTTTTTAATTCCCCGCCGATCAGATAGACATGCATACCTCTGGCTGCCAGACGCTGGGCATGCACAACCGCGTTCGTCACGACCGTTGCACTTTTCTCTGTCATATATTCCAGCATACAGCCTGTCGTTGTTCCTGCATCCAGATATATAAAATCTGACGGTTCGATCAACGATGCTGCGTAACGGGCAATCTGATTTTTTTCCGATACGTTCCAATCCTGTTTTTGTTCTACCGTTGGCTCTTTTGATTCGAAAGTCATATCGGATGCCACTGCTCCGCCAAACACACGTATCAGTCTGCCTGCCTGGTCCAGGGCATTGATGTCTCTTCTTGCCGTGGACTCGGATATATGCAAAAGCTCACAGATCTCCGTGACTGTGACACTTTTTTTCTCCTCTATGAGCTTTAAGATCTCTTCATATCGTTGTTCTGTTAACATATCAAACCTCTTTTTACATACAGTTCAACCCGCCGGACAAACGCGTCCCGCGGGTTGTAAGGATTTTATTTTAATTCTGCGACATTTGTCTCCCGTATGATCTTTCGGAGCGGGAGAATACGACCGGGGGATACGGATAATTCATCCACGCCCATTTTCAGGAATTCCTGCGTCAGTTCCATGTCTGCGCCAAGTTCTCCACAGATTCCTGCCCAAATGCCCTTCTTATGCGCGTTTTCCACAACCATGCGGATCATGCGCAGCACTGCCGGGTGATGTGGATCATAAAACTCATCCAGCTTTGTATTCTGACGATCGATAGCCAGTGTATACTGCGTCAGATCGTTCGTTCCGATGCTGAAAAAATCTACTTCCTCTGCAAGCAGATCACTGATCATGACGGCTGCAGGTGTCTCGATCATGATTCCCTGCTCTACTTCACCGTATGGGGTGCCCTGTGCATCCAACTCAGCCTTTACTTCTGCAACGATTTCTTTTATCCGACGTACTTCTTCCACACTTGTGATCATCGGATACATGATCGCTATCTTTCCAAATGCGCTGGCACGAAACAATGCGCGAAGCTGTGTCTTAAAGATCTCCGGTCTGGTCAGACAGATGCGGATCGCTCGACAACCCATGGCAGGGTTTTCTTCTTTTTCCATCTCAAAATAGTCGCACTGTTTATCAGCTCCGATATCCAGCGTACGGATAATAACGCGTTTGCCTGCCAGTGTCTGCGCCACCTGTTTATAGATCTGAAACTGTTCTTCCTCAGTAGGGAAATGATCACGCTCGAGATAAATGAACTCGCTTCGGAATAATCCGATACCGCCGGCGTCGTTTTGAATGACGGTTGCAAGATCCTTACTGTTTCCGATGTTTGCATACAGCAACATCTTCTGACCGTCCAGTGTCACATTTTCCTTGCCCTTTAAAGTTTCCAGCAGTTCCTTCTGCTCTAAAAATTCGCGCTGCTTCTGCTGAAGCTCCTTCATTGTTTCTTCATCCGGCTCCACATAGAGTTTTCCTGCCGCTCCGTCCACAACCGCATATTTTCCGTCTACGTCACTATCGGGTGTCAGATTCGTTCCGACAAGTGCCGGAATACTCATGGTGCGCGCCAGGATCGCTGTATGAGAATTCAGCGATCCGTGCACGGTTACAAATGACAGTACCTTACTTTTATCCATCTGAACCGTTTCCGACGGTGCAAGATCATCCGCTACGATGATCACAGGCTCATCTGCTGCCACTGCTGCCTCTGACGCACCGTTTAAAATACCGATCACGCGCTCGGAAATATCCTTGACATCGGCAGCTCTTCCACGCATGTAGTCATCGTCCATCGCAGCAAACATTCCCGCAAAATTATCTCCTGTTGCAGCTACTGCATACTCTGCGTTGACATGCTCCGTTCGGATGATGTTTTCCACAGACTCATTGTAATCATCATCCTCCAGCATCATCTGATGGACCTCGAAAATGGCTGCATTTGCTTCGCCGATCTCCCGGAGTGCCTTGTCATACAATTCCTGCAGCTGGCTCATCGCCTCATCACGTGCACTCTGATAACGGGAAACCTCGGCTTCCTCGTCTTCGATCTTCCGGCGTTTTACCTGCTTTTCATCTTTTTTGTATACATGGATCTTACCTATTGCGATCCCGCCAAAAACACTTTTTCCTTCAAATATCTGCATAGCTGCTCTCCTACAGGTTTGCTTTCATAAATGCCTCAACTGCCTCACATGCTGCATCTTCATCCGCACCATCAAAGGTCATTGTTACCTCATTTCCGTTCTTTACAGCAAGACCCATTAAACCGAAGATCTTCTTGCAGTCACCGCTTTTTTCATCCTTTGTCAGAGTGATCTTGCACTCATATTTTTTTGCCTCCTTCACGAGGTCTCCTGCGGGGCGTGCATGGATTCCCTCGGGGTCAGTGATCACATACTTGAATTCTCTCATTTTTTGTGTCCTCCTTTTTAATATTTATATAGCAGACCATTGTAAAACATATTCATATCGTATATAGGTCATGCGAGAGCGTACCTGCCATACATGTGCTCGCATGGCCCACAACAGTAATGTAGTAGATACATTATACTATATTCTTCTTCAAAATGCCAAGCAAAGCTGTAGAAACCGCAGTGCCTGCAAAAAGTGCCACCAGATACATCCATGCGTTTCCTACTACCATGAATACAAAGATTCCGCCATGTGGTGCCATGAGTGTACACTGGAATGCCATGGAGATCGCTCCTGCAACTGCTGATCCTGCGATGCAAGCCGGAAGCACGTGCAGTGGATCGGAAGCCGCGTAGGGAATTGCTCCCTCTGTAATAAATGCCAGTCCCATAATAAAGTTTGTGGGTCCTGCCTCGCGCTCTTCTTTGGTAAATTTGTTCTTAAACAGCAATGTTGCAAGTGCGATGGCACAGGGTGGTGTCATTCCCCCGATCATAACTGCTGCCATTATGTCATAATTTCCCGCTGCGATCGCTGCTGTTCCGAATACATATGCTGCCTTGTTGAACGGTCCACCCATATCGATCGCCATCATTCCGCCAAGCACCAGTCCGAGTACGATCTTGCTTGACTGACCCATCGTTGATAACATCGTGTTTAGTCCCGTGTTGATTCCACCCATCACAGGCTCTACAAGAAACGTCATAAACAGTCCCATGATCAATATTCCGAATACGGGATACAAAAGCACCGGTGCAATTTTTTCAATTGCCTGCGGCAGCTTTTCGCACAGTTTTCTGAGTAAACGGATCACATAACCTGCAACAAAACCGGCAACAAGTGCGCCAAGGAAACCGGATTTTCCGTTTGCCGCCATCATTCCGCCTACAAAACCAAGTGCCAGAGCCGGGCGGTCGCCGATCGCCATACCGATAAATCCTGCGAGGATCGGGAGCATGAATCCGAATGCGGTTCCTCCGATTCCCTTTAACAATGCAGCCACCGGTGTGATCGTTCCGAAATTACCGCGCTGATCTGCCGGAAGTGCGCTTAAGTCTACACTTAATCCATCGATCAAAAATGCCAGCGCGATGAGGATTCCACCGCCTACGACGAACGGAAGCATATGAGATACACCGTTCATCAGATACGTGTAGATCTTGTGTCCGGTACCGCCGCTCTTTCCGACCTGCTGCTGCGCCGGTGCGGACGCATCATGATAGACCGGAACATCGCCCGAGATCGCAAGCTCCACCAGCTGATCCGCCTTGCTGATACCGTCGGACACCTGACGGATGATGACCTTTTTGCCCTCAAAACGACTCATGGGGACCTGAGCGTCCGCTGCAATGATGATACAGTCTGCCTCAGCAATCTCTTTGTCTGTCAAAACATTTTTTGCTCCTCCGGATCCCCGTGTCTCCACCTTTACAAAACAGTTATGTGCTTTCGCCGCCTTTTCAATTCCTTCCGCCGCCATATATGTGTGTGCAATACCGGTCGGGCAGGACGTAACTGCCAGAAGTTTGTGCTGTGCCCCTTCTGCTGATCCGGTGTCTGCCAGACGCTCATCGATGCCGTTTTTCTCTGCATCCGCCTTGTCAATGATCGCAAGAAATTCATCCACAGAAGCAGCATTTCTGAGACTGTCTGCGAATTCCTCATCCATCAGAAGTACAGAAAGCTTGCTAAGCACATCCAGATGGATATTATCCTCCGTATTCGGTGCTGCGATCAGAAAGATCAGGTTCACCGGCTCACCATCCAGTGAATGAAAATCCACACCATTTTTTACAACCATTGCTGCCAGTCCCGGCTTGCTTACCGCATCACACTTGCCGTGCGGGATCGCGATCCCTTCACCAATACCGGTGGTGCTTTCTTCTTCTCTGGCATAAACCTGTCTGCGATATCCTTCTTCGTCATTGATTTTTCCGCTTTTCACCATCAAGGCTACCATCTGGTCCAGAGCTTCTTGTTTGTTTCCCGGCGCACCATTCAAAGAAATGCTGCGCTTGTCTAATAAATCTGTGATTCTCATCCCTTTTTCTCCTCCAATACATCTTTTTTTGTCAATGCATCATATACTGTTTCCACTTCCGGTCTGGTTGCCAGATACTCAGAAAACGCGCTTGCACTTCCGGCAGCCACTCCCATATAAAACGCATGCCGGTACGCCGTCTGCTCCATCCAGCCTGCGAGAAATCCGGCAACCATCGAATCTCCTGCACCCACGCCGTTTACCAGCGTGCCCTTCGGTGCCGGTGTAGAAAATACCTGTCCATCTGCTGTGACAAGCACCGCACCCTCCCCGGCCATTGATACAAGTACATTTCTTGCTCCCATCTCCTGCAGTTTCTTTGCAAAAGGTATCACTGCTTCTCTTGTGGTCGGTGTTGCTCCGAAGATTTCGCCCAACTCGTGATTGTTCGGTTTGATCAAAAACGGATGATACGGCAAAACGTTCAACAACAGATCCTTCGTCGCATCTACAACGGTCATAACACCCCTGCCGTCCAATGTCTCCATGATCCGGCTGTACATGTCATCCGGCATGGATGCCGGGATGCTTCCCGCCAGCACCAGAATGTCGCCCTCCTTTAGCTGATCCAGCTTTTCCATCAAAAGCGCGATCATTTCTTCCCCGATCACCGGACCGGCACCATTGATCTCCGTTCCATCAATAGATTTCAGCTTTACATTGATGCGGGAGATTCCCTCATCAATCCGGATAAAATCCGATTGAATATTCATCTGCTCCACTCTGCGTACGATCTCATCCCCGGTAAAACCGGCGACAAAACCCAGCGCCGTGTTGGCAATTCCAAGGTTACCAAGCACTGTAGATACGTTGATACCCTTTCCGCCCGGCAGCATCAGCTCCGAGCTGGTCCGGTTCGTCATGCCCAGCTGAAAATCATCAACGGAAACAATATAATCCAAGGATGGATTAAATGTAACTGTATAGATCATCTTCTCATTCCCTCCGTTCGTTCTTAACTGTTGAACCCATTATACGCTCAAACTCAGTCAAAATCAATCAAACTAATTCACAAATATCAACCTTCGTATTTGTCAAACCTGCACAAACTCGGTCAAATTCAATCACATTCATTCACGCGGCAGTGATCTGAACATGTTAGTTATATGAAAATGACCGGACTTTTAATCATCTGAACGCAAAAAAGAGCGGGCCTTTTACAGCTCGCTCCCAGTACGCCGGAGGAGTATGCCACATAGCCAACTGCCGTCTCATCCTCCGCGACCAGCTCCCGCATTTCCTGTGTGGAGAGCGCCAGCTCCTTGGCACCCGCTTCCGTTGTTCCTGTTAGATGTTCAAATTCTGCCCGCGTGCCGGAACCTTCTTCTCTTGCATATGCATGGATCTCACCTGCATAGCTTCCGCGATGATTGTCCGTTTGCGCGTCGCAGCCCACAAATGTAAAACAGACTGCCAAGCTGACACCTACGATGACGACACGCTTTTTCCACTCTCTTTTCATTCTTTTTCTCCAATCTCTGCCTCCAGCTGTTCCCGATCGGTCTCCTCCAGATCCTCGAGACGAACCAGCGTCACATGATCCATCGCTTCCTCTGCAATGCCTACACAGTTATCCGCCATACGGTCCAGATTATAGAGGATGTCCGAATAATTTGCCGTCATATCCGCATCGCAGGATTTTGATTTCACTCTGGAGAGATGCGCCTTGTTGCAGTTTTTCTGTGCTTTGCGCATGCGGTTCTTTTCTTTTGTCACCTTCTCGGCGATCTGTTCATCCCCCAGCGTGACAGCTTCCATGGATGCCGAGAACAGATTTTTCGCAATCTTAAAGCAGCGCCGCAGCTCTTCCTTCGCATCCTTGGAAAGCTTGCGTCCATTCTCCCGCAGCGACACCGTCACCACATTGATCTCCTCGCAGCGGTCCGCCACGCGGTCCAGGTTGTTAGTCACAAACAGCAGTCCAGCGGTCTGTTCGGACTGGCTTTCCGTCAGTCCTCCGCCGGAAAACAGCCGCGTGATATAGTTGGAAATATGCTCCTGTAAACTCTTTACTGTCTCATGCGCAGTCACGTAATTTTGCTGCGCAGCCACCGGTTCTTTGCCCACCAACGCCTCCTGTGCGTAGCTGATCATATCGGCTGCATATTCTGCCAGACGGCTGATCTCCTGCGACAGAAGGTACATTGCTGCCATCGGCTGTGCCAGTACTCTTTCGTCCAGATATTTGGGCTCCAGATGGCTGACAACCTCTTCTTTCTTCCCGCGCACCAGAAATGTCACGATCTTCACCATCACCGGAATGAGCGGCAGCCAGATGAGTGTACAGCAGATATTAAATGTTGTATGGGCATTTGCGATCTGTCTGGAGATCACCTCCAGCTCCGGTCCCTTGGGCGAGATCCACTGCACAAATGCTGCCAGCGGTCTGATCAGGAACAGAAACAGAAGGCTTCCACTGATATTAAACACACTGTGCGCTACCGCCGTGCGCTTTGCATTTTTCGACTGTCCGATGGATGCCAGTATTGCCGTGATGGTCGTTCCGATGTTGTCACCCAGAAGGATCGGGATCGCTCCGGCCAGTCCGATCGCACTGTGGATTCCATCTGCGCCTGCCTGTGACGCAAAATTCTGCAAAACCGCGATGGTTGCAGAAGAGCTCTGCACCACCAGAGTCATCACCATACCGAGCAATACTCCGAGCACCGGTATCTGTGTCACTTTGCCCATGAGATCTGTAAAGATCGGGCTTCCAGCCAAAGGTTTCATGACACCGCCCATGATCTCGATTCCTTCAAATAAGAGTCCAAAGGAAAAGATAACCATACCGACATTTTTTACTTTTTCTTTTTTGCCCACAAAACAGAGCATAAAACCAATAAAAATGATGGGGTAAATGTAGTTACTGATCTTAAACGCCATAAGCTGTGCAGTCATGGTCGTTCCGATATTTGCTCCGAAGATCACGGAAATTGCCTGCGGCAGACTCATCAGTCCTGCGCTGACAAAACCGATCACCATGACCGTCGTCGCCGAAGAACTCTGCAGAACCGCCGTCACCAGTGCGCCAGCCAGCACGCCCACGAGCGGATTTCTCGTGAGAAAGCCGAGGATCTTTTTCATGCGCTCGCCCGCTGCCTTCTGCAGCGCGTCGCTCATGCTGTTCATGCCGTACAAAAAGAGTGCCAGACCTCCGATCAAGCCGAAGATCATCTTTACCGTCTCGTTCATTCTTTTTTATCCTTCCTTATCTGCTCTGGGCATCATATGCCTGCTCGTAAAAATACTCCTGTGACTCCAGCCTCGTATCCGCCTCTGCCGGAATCTGATAACTTCCATCGGGCTGCTGGATACGTCCCTTCACATTGTCGCTGAACATGGTCAGGAACATCTCGCGGACGCGCAGTTTTAATTTCTCGTCATAAATGGGCGCTGCCACCTCCACACGGCGCAGCGTGTTTCGCGTCATAAAATCTGCGGATGCAATGTAGATCTCATCCCGGTCCGGCGTTCCAAATATGTAGATCCTGGAATGCTCCAAAAACCGTCCCACGATGCTGTGCACTTCAATATTGTCCGTCTTGCCCTTGACCCCGCTGTGCAGACAGTTGATGCCACGGATCAGAAGTTCGATCTTCACACCGGCCTGGGATGCCTCGATCAGACGGTCGATGATCTTCTTATCCGTAAGCGAGTTGATCTTCACACCGATGTAGCCTTGTTCGCCGTTCTTTGCGCGCTCGATCTCACAGTCGATCTTTTCCAGTATCTTATTTTGCAGACAGCGCGGTGCCACCATCAGATGCTCACACTGTTCCACCACCTCGCCCAGCAGCAGTGCGGAAAAGACATCCGCCGCCTCTTTTCCGATCGCCATACGTGAGGTGATGAGGGAGAGATCCGTGTACAGTCTGGAGGTTTTTTCGTTATAATTACCCGTACCGATCTGCGTGATATACTGCAGTTCGTCGCCATCCTTGCGGGTGATCAGGCACAGCTTGGAATGCACCTTCAGACCATCCACACCATAGACGACATGGCAGCCTGCCTGCTCCAACGTCCGGCTCCACTCGATATTGTTTTCCTCGTCAAAACGCGCCTTCAGTTCCACCAGGACATCCACCTGTTTTCCGTTTTCTGCCGCCTCCACCAGCGCATCCACGATCTTGGAGTGTCTTGCCAGACGATACAGCGTCATGCGGATTGAAATGACCTTCGGATCATTTGCCGCCTCCTGCAAAAGGGTCAGAAATGGCTTAATGCTCTCATACGGATAGCTCAACAATACATCGTGATCCAGTATCTGCGGAATGATCGGTTCGTTGTCCTTTAAAAGCGTTGTTTTCTGCGGCGTGCGCGGCTCAAAGAATAATTCCTTTTTCTCGCGCATAATGTCCTTGATCTCACCCACAAAGGACAGGTCCAGCGGCGCCCCGGAAATAAACATGCGCTCCTTCTCCAGCTCAAAATAGTGTCTGAGACGTTTTGTCATCTCCGGTGCCAGATTCCGTGTGATCTCCAGCCGCACCGGAGACAGCTTCTTGCGCTGCTTGATGATCTGTGCCATGTAATCACGGTAGTCCAGATCCTCATCATAGGCCTGATTCATGTCGATATCCGCGTTACGCGTAATGCGAAGCAAGGTCTTTTCCACTACCTTGTATTCCCGGAACACACGCGGCAGAAAGTGAAGGATCAGCTCCTCCGACAGCATATATGTATTTTTCTTTGTGGGTATTTTGATCAGACGCGGAAATACCTGTGAGGAGCAGGGAATGATACCGATCTTTTTCTTATCGCTCTTTGTCTCCAGCACAGCCATCGCATAGATTTCTTTATTTTTCAAAAACGGAAACGGCTGCTTGCGTCCCACGATCATAACAGACAGCAGCGGAAGGATCTCATTTAAAAAGTAGTGATGCAGATAATCCTCCTCCTGCTCGGAAAGCTCCTGAAAATTTGTGAGGAAAAAGCCCTGACACCCTACCTCATCCATCAATCCTTGATAGGTTGCATCCTTGAGGCGGCAGAGTCTCGCACTCTCTGCGGCGATCGCGCGAAGCTGCTCCTCACTGGTCATTCCCGTCTTGTTATCGCACACCTCTTTTTTCAGAAATTTCTGATCCTCCAGAGAACCGACACGAACCATGAAAAATTCATCCAGATTACTCTGGAAAATAGATAAAAATCCCAGCCGCTCCATCAATGGCACCGCCGGATTGCGCGCCTCCTCCAGAACACGTTCATTAAAACGAAGCCAGGACAGTTCCCGGTTCTCGTAGCAGTTGATTTCTTCTTTACCAGACATAAAAACAGCCCTCTCTTCTCTTGTTTTTTTTATCCTAACAAGGGAAAAGAGACGCTGCTACCACACCAAGGTAAAATTTTGTAAAGATCACGTAAAATCTGTGTCAAATAATTTTCTTTTTCTTAAAGATCCAGATGCAGATGGTGACTACAAGTACGCTGATGATCACCACATAAGGATATCCGTGGGCCAGTTCCGGCATGTTCTCAAAGTTCATGCCGTACCACCCGGTGATAAGTGTCAGTGGGAAAAAGATCGTGGAAACCACGGTCAGATACTGCATATTGCGGTTCTGGCGCGCATCCACCTGTCCCTGATAGACGTCTTTTACCTGACCTGCATAATCGATCAGATGGATACAGCGATGCAGCAGACGCTCCGCCCGGTCGCTGATATTTCCGAAATATTTGAGCTGCTTTTTGGCAAACAGATCGTTTTCATTCTCCTCCAGTTCACGGCAGACCTCCATAAACTGCTCGTAATAACCCCGCAGGATCAGAAGCTGCTTGCGCACACGTATCATATGCTTTAAAAACAGATCCGTCTGGCGGTGCATGGCCTCCTCCTCCATCTCCATCAGCTCCCGCTCAAATTTTTCCAGCAAGACCGTATCCTTTGCGATGATATCCGCCAATATCATGGAGAGCACCTTTTCCGTGGTAGTCTGGCTGCTCAGTTTCCGGCTGCGCAGATGCTCCGTCAACCGTTTGCCGTAGCCATCCTCACTGACGAGGAGCACATACTGTTTATTGATAAAAAACAGCAGCCGGTACCGGCTGCCCAGCAGATCCACCGCATTGGGGATCGCCAACGAACCGCAGAAATATTCCTGTTCCGCCTCCACTTTGCAAAAATACACATCCGAGAGCAGCAGCTCCCACTCCTCGCCAAATCCCAGTTCCTTCAGCAAAAGCAATGCTTCCCTGCTGTCTGTGACGATAAGCGCCTGTGCATTTTTCTCTTGGAGTAATTCCAGTTCCGCTTCCGGCAGACCTGCCGTTAATTCATAGACCATTGTTTCCTTCCTTTGATAGACCCTTTTTCATTTTCTACGATTCTTCCGGTTGTTCTTTCGTCTTCGGATTTGTTCCCAGTTTCTCGATCTGATGACGCAGACGCATCATCTGTCGATCCATTCCTGCCATCTCATCCGCATATTTTGCCAGCTTTTTCTGAATCTGCTGACTTGTTTTTTCCTCAATATTTTTCTTATAGCAGAGCTGATAATCCAGCTGCGCCCAGAAATCCATTGCCACCGTTCGGAATTGTATTTCCACACGCTTTTTCTCGCAGCCTTCCTGGGTATAGATCGGTACCTCCACCGTCAGATGAAGGCTGTGATAGCCGTTCTCCTTCGGCTTTTTTATATAATCCTTCTTTCTGATTACCGTGACATCCTCCTGTGCCATCAGCCGCTCTGCCAGCTTGTACACATCGTCCTCAAAAAAGCAGGTCGCCCGCACACCAACCAGATCATTTAGTTTCCCCTCCGCTGTCGCAAAATCAACGGGCAGTTTCTTTTTTCGCAATTTTCGTTCAATACTGTCCACAGTCTTGATGCGGCTCGTAATATTACTGATCACCGGCCGCCCGCACTCCACGTAAAACTGCTCCATAAGCATTTCCAGCTTTAATTCTATAATATGTATCGCATACTCGCATTTCAGCCGGTACTCCGGCGCCAGCAGTTCCTGCATTAGTTTTTCTCTTGCATTTTTCTTTGCCATGTCATACTTCTCTCTTATACTGATCTTCTAAAATATCCCATGGTTTCTATCCTATCAACCTTTTGTAAAAAATATGCATCTCCGCTGTAAAACCGAAGTAAAATCTTTCTAAAAATAAAAGCAGGCATGTGTCTGCCTGCTTTCAAATTAATAAAAATCCTATATCGTTTTTGTAGTTCTTATTTTTCCACCGGTTTCATCTCGTGGATGCGATAAACTGCATCGTCACAGATATGCCGGCCATGCTCCATGATCTGACTTGCCTGCAGATCGCCGTAAGCGCTGTCCGTGCCATACTCATTCGCCAACATGCAAAATGCACCGATCTCTGATCTCGTACAGTCATCCAGATCCAGCACCAGCACGTACGCACCGTCCGCCTGATACAGCGAACTGGGCACCTTTTCCGCAAAGGGGAGCAGCTGGCAGAACTGATAGAGCAGACCTGCGGATGCAAAACGCACCTGCACCAGCTTCAGGACTTCTCCGTTCTCCGGATTGATATCCGGAAGCGACGGCATGGGTGCCTCGTAAGTTTCATCCTCATTCTCGCGTTCTTCCCATTCGTCTGCCTCTTCTTCATCCACAGACCGGAAGATCAGCTCCAGCGTTCCGTTCAGGAAGATTCCTTCCACAGACATCGGCCCGTTTTTCTCAAAACCGGTTTCCTCCTGCCCTTCCTGAACCAAATATTCGAAAAATTCATATGTCTTGTCTGAACGTTTCAGAAGGTCGCTGACCTCTAAGCCGTTTGCCCGGATTTCCTCAACCGATACACTGCACCGAAGCTCACGATCCGATATCTTACGAAAAATCATGCGACCACCTCTCTTTCTTCGCATTGCACATTTTCATTGCTGCTATTATAGTATATCATACGCAATTCAAATCAATTCGTCAAGAAAAATGAACGCCCATGCATGCGCATCGGCGTTCTTCAAAGGGGAGAGTTATGAAAAATTGAAAAAGTTACTCGTGTGTGTATCACTTATTGTGATGGTTATAGTATATCCAACGGTTATGAACTTTTTTTGTCGATGAATTAAATATTATGTGAACTTTGTGTTTACATTTTGTTCATATTTTGAAATTCTTCTGAAGAATCGCATCTCCTCACTCACCTACAACCGTCCCTCCCGAAAACGCCGGATCATCTCTCTTGTCAGGCTGCTGTAATCAAAAATATCCGTGATCTCTTCCGGTGCGACCCACTCTGCCACTGCAAGTTCAGAGGCATCGCGGCGGATCGTATCGTCCTCGCCGTCCAGCTCTGCTGTATATGCGATCATCAGATTCCCTGCAAAGCCCCAGGGCTGTGAATCATAGTAACGCACATTCTTCACGCGAAGTCCGGTCTCCTCCATCACCTCTCTGGCGACACACTCCTCCGCAGTCTCTCCGATCTCCACAAAACCTGCCACCAGCGCGTAATTGCCATCGCCGTGTGCATATTTTGTCAAAAGCATCTTTCCGTTATGCTGCACAGCGGCCAGCACTGCAGGCGCGATCTTCGGGAATACCATATTTCCGCATGTAGGACACTGCATCATGCGCTGCACATCATCGTGCACCATTTTCGTTCCGCACCGTCCGCAAAACCGGTTATCGCGATACCAGACATACAGATGATGGGCTGTCATTCCGGCAAATGCCTCATGCCTGGGAGCCATCTTATGATTCATATACCATGTCGGTTCCCAGCTGTGCGTCGGAAGCTTTGAAAAATCATATGCTTTTTCGCATACACACAGAAAATAATCTCTGCGCGCCTCACCTTCAAAAATTGCAAAGAGATATTGCAGATTCTTTAACTCTGCATAATCACTTCCGACACCGTTCTCTCTCAGCAACTCCTCATAGCGCGGAAAACGATCTCCCTGCTCCCCATGAATGATACAATAATTCCCGTCCCACACGCAGATGATCTCACTGTCATCCTGCGGTTTACGGTTCTCATACGCATTCCAGAATTTTTTCGGTGCGATTTCCTGAATCATTTTAGTTTTCCTCCGGTAGCGATTTGATCACTTTTTTGTACGTGAGGAACAGACAGATTGATGAAATGACACAGGACATCAGCTCCGCGATCGGAAAGCTCCACCAGATCAGATCCAGTCCGCCGATCTTTGCCAGAATATAAGCAGCCGGAAGCAGTACCACCAACTGTCTCGCCACAGACACATACAGGCTGTACATGCCGTTGCCCACAGCCTGAAAAACAGCGGTAGCAACGATGCAGAACCAGGCGATCAGGAAATGCACTGCGATAATGCGCAACGCCGGAACACCGATCGCAAGCATATTTTCCGATGCGTCAAAGAGCATCAGCAGTGTGCCCGGCATCGTCTCGAACACGATAAATCCCACCATTAAAAAACAGAATGCAATGAGCAGACCCCACTTAAATGTACGGATCATACGGTGCTTCTTTCGCGCGCCGTAATTATATGCCACAATGGGGATCAGTCCGTTGTTCAGGCCAAACACCGGCATGAAGAAAAAGCTCTGCAGTTTAAAGTAAACACCGAACACGGCTGCTGCCGTCGATGACAATCCCACCAGGATCAGATTCATACCATAAGTCATCACAGAACCGATGGACTGCATGACAATAGACGGCAAACCGACCTTGTAGATCGTGCCGATAATATGACCATCCGGCCGGAAGCCCTTGAAGCTGAGGGTAATATCATCATTTTTCTTAATATTATAGATCATACCGATAAAGCCCGCTATGATCTGACCGGTGACCGTCGCCACCGCAGCTCCTGCGACACCCATTCTCGGCAATCCGAAATATCCGAAGATCAGGATCGGATCCAGAATAATATTGATGATCGCGCCGACCATCTGTGAGACCATCGTAAAAAGTGTCCGTCCGGTGGCCTGCAGAAGACGCTCAAAAATAAATTGCGCATAGAGTCCGAAGGATAACACCATCACGATCGTCAGATACTGCACACCCATGTCCATGATCTCGATCGGTGCGTCCTTGATCTGACTCGCATAGAACGGTCTGACGGCCAGGATTCCGACGATCGCGGATACGACATAGCTGATCATATAGAGAAAGATGCCGTTCATGGCAGCCTTATTTGCCTTATCATAGTCTTTCTCTCCCAATGATTTTGACAGCAGGGAATTGACACCTACACCGGTTCCCGCTCCCACCGCGATCAGCATTGTCTGCAGCGGAAAGGCAAGTGACACGGCTGTCAGCGCATTCTCACTGATCCGCGAAACGAAAATGCTGTCCACCACGTTGTACATCGCCTGCACGATCATGGAGAGCATCATCGGAAGGGACATGTTGAGAAGCAGTCTGCCCTCGGACATCGTCCCCATTTTATTTTCCTTTCTTACTTCTCCCAAAATATTTCCTCCCTTGTATCTTTAAATGCACAAGGACTATCTTAACACGGAGAAAGCCGGATTGCAATATCGAGAACCCTATTCATCCAGTGCCAGTTTTTTCACAGATACCAGTGCGTTTCTCACCGGCGGCAGAGAGATCAGGATCAATGTGATCACACCCTCGATACCGATGTAACTCAGGTTATATACTGCTGAGTAAGCAGCCGGATTCCAGCCGTCCCATGCGTAGTATGCAAAGAAGATATAGCCGGACAGGAATGCAAAGATCCAACGTCCGAAGATACCCAGCAGATAGCCTTTCTGCAGACCGTTTTTGCTGTTTGCAAAAAATCCGGACATGCCCAGCGCACCGAACGCCAGCGGATAGTCCACAATCAGCTGTGGCAGGCTTAAGATATACGGGTCTATGATCAGCTGCAACATACCGTAAGCAACGCCGGTCAGAATGCCGACCTTCGGTCCGTACCAGTAACCGATCAGCACGATAAAGAGCATACTACAGAGTGTGACAGAGCCGCCCATCGGAGCATCAAACAGCTTGATCATGGATGTGACAGTGGCAAGTGCCATCGCCATTGCAGAAAACATGAGCTGTCTGGTAGTAATACGCTTCCCGCCTTTTCCACTGCGGCGCACGATCCACACTGCCAGTGCGAGACATAGCACACCGACAAGGATCAGTGTCGCATAGCCGAGTGCAGTCGGCTGGTAACATACTTCATCCCAATCATTTACATATTGGGTAGCAAACAATTTCCACATAAAAAAACCTCCTTTTCTTTAGGAGGGGTCTCTACTGAAACTATGAAATCTTTTGTCCTTCATCAAATACTGCTTCCTTACGCCGGTATGACCCGGTTCAAGTAATGAGGGTTCATTCATCTCAGCCCCATTTCGGGACACCCCTAGCCTATGTAATAAATAATAGCGTTTGTAATGCCTTGTGGATCAGCATACAAACGCTATTATATAAAGAGTCGTGCAAATTGTCAACCGGGATCTACTCCAGTATCGCCGCCAGATCCTCCATCGATTTCTCACCCAGCAGTGTCTTCTCTTCATTGATGACAACCATCGGCACACGCTCGATCTTGTATTTTTCCACCAGATCGGGATAAAGATTCGCATCGATCATTGTAGCGGTCAGTTTCGGACTCATGGCAGCCAGATGCTGGGCACCGATGACAGTGGCCGCACAGTGATGACAGGCCAGCGATACAAAAATCTTCATCTCGGAATCATTTTTCAGCTTCGTGAGTTTTTTCTGTGTCCATTTATCCACCGGCTGTCCGGGGCCCGCCACATTATAGCAGCCCAGCACAAAGGAATTCATCTCCTTGCCTCCGGGAACACCGTAAAATGCGACTCCGGTGTATGCACCGCCTTTGTACAATCCCATTGCAGGTGTACGCCCGTCTGCGTCAAACTCCGCCTGCACCTGCGGATTTTCGCCTTTTTCATACACGCGCACAGACACATGCTCCCCCAGCGTCTCTACATCAAAGAGCAGTGACAGCAGTTCTTTGCTCTTTTCTTCAGCAGCATCCACCACCGCCACGATCTCCAGATCCTCTGTCAGCTTGGCGAACACGCCTCTGATCTGACCTCTCAGATCATCATCTAAAAGTGCGGATGTGCGCGGAATATCTGTATAATCTCCCATCTGTGAATCCCCCTTTTTACAGCATGCCGACCAGGTCAAGGCTCGGTTTTAACGTTTCAGCGCCGGGCTTCCACTTTGCCGGACACACCTGATCGCCGTGTTCCCGCACGAACTGTGCTGCCTGCAGCTTGCGCAGCAGTTCCTCGGCATTGCGGCCGATGCCCATGTTGTGGATCTCATAGGCCTGGATCACACCGTCGGGATCAACGATAAATGTACCGCGGAGTGCCTGTCCGTCCTCCTCCACAAGAACGTCAAACTGGCGGGAGAGCTTCCATGCTGCATCGGACAACATCGGATATTTGATCTTTTTTATCGTATCGGAAGCATCAGCCCATGCCTTATGTACAAAATGGCTGTCGGTTGATACGGAATAGATCTCACAGCCTGCCTCCTGAAACTCCTCATAGTGATCTGCCAGATCCCCCAGCTCCGTCGGACACACAAACGTAAAATCTGCCGGATAAAAGAAAAAGATCCTCCATTTTCCTGCATCTGTCTGATCACTTACCTTAATAAACTCCCCATTTTGGTATGCGTCCACCTCAAACGGCTCGATTTTTTTCTCTATAAAACTCATGATGCACTTCTCCTTTCCTATGTTTGACATACGGTTATTGATACCTATTCCTATTTTCTTACAGAATCCTGAAAAAATCAATCTTTTCTTTGTCAGTATGTTTTATCATTTTTCCAGAATTGTCTATACCGTTTTTTTTGATTTCTTGGTATACTTCTAATAGCAGGGATGCTGGGGAGCATCTCAGGCAAAGATGTACGGGTAGCTGAATTGCACTTTCACAGTTACACGTAGAACAAATTAACAGGAGGGTTTTATTATGGCAAAGGACGGATTAGGGATCTCCAATATGAACGGAGCAACCGATGATGAGAGCAAGAGCTGTGGCTTACAGGACATGAACTGCTTAGAAGGTCAGGAGCAGAAGGAGCACAGCATCACCAACATGAACGGCGATACCTCCGCAGATGACAAGAGCTGCGGACTCACCGATATGAACTGCGTACAGTAGGCAAAAAGGAACCGCTTGCTTTTCCTTCCAGGAACGTGCAAGCGGTTTTTTCATGCTCAAAATTGCTTTGCTCAAAACATGCCCCAGAGCCAATAGATCAGCCCCAAAAGCCAGCTTGTAAAGATGCCATACAGAATGACCGGTCCGCAGATCGTAAAGATCTTTGCTCCGCAGCCAAATACGTTGCCCTCACTGCCACGAAACTCGATGGCCGGAGCCGCCACGCTGTTGGCAAAACCGGTGATCGGCACCAGCGCTCCGGCACCGCCCCACTTGGCAAAGGTCGGATAAATGTTGAGTCCTGTCAGAAGCACACTCAAAAACACGAGGATCAGCGTACACCACATCGGAGCCATCTCTTCATCGGCGCCCATTGCTTTTGCAGCATTGATGATCCCCTGTCCGATACAGCAGATCACGCCACCCACCACAAATGCTTTTGCCATATTACCCCACAGGCTGTATGTGGGTGTCACCTGCTTGACATAATCGTTGTATTCCTGTTGCTGCCTTTGTTTCTCCGGCGGCAGTGTATCACTTTTCATCATATTGCATCTCCCTGTCACCAAAATACCGCCCTTTGAATATGGTAGCCGCGGTATTTCCTGATTTTCTAATGATCTGATGATATTGTGCCGGATTTTTACCGGTATTATACATGGGCACTAAACTTTTTCTTCTTTCTTCCGATACATATTACATCCGGATAACAAAAAACAAGGACAGACCAGGGAAGGCATCCTTCTATAAAAAAGGAGTGATGTTTTGATTATTCAGTCAAGCAATATCAACATGTCGGGGAGACGAACATATGCTTCCCGCTCAGCTTCCTCACAGTCCTTGGTGACCTGGGGAAAAAAATCTTTAACCGCCACTGGCAGCACGGAATCTGCGCAGTCACAGCGCGCCATCTACGGCGGTGCATCAGGCGGGAACAGCTTTTCGGAAGACCTGTTTGACCGTTTCAGATCCAGTCAGAGCGTTAGCGGCACGCAGCGCGTCAGCCGGTCGGATAGTCTGCAAAATCTGATCAAAATACGTGAGCAGACCTTAAATTATCTGCTGAATCTTCTTCTGGGAAAGGACACACGTTCCGGGAGTTCTGCGCTCTCGCAGATCTCCGGCCTCAACCAGCCCTCCGGCGGACAGTATACCGCCGAATTCTACTATGAAGAAAATGAGACTACCTCGTTTTCTACCGACGGTGTCGTAAAGACTTCGGACGGACGTGAGATCAGTTTCAACGTGGAGCTCACCATGAGCCGTTCTTTCACGCAATATACCTCACAGACCATTGATTTTGGCACCCCACGTCTCATGGACCCGCTCGTCATTAATCTGGACGCTCCTGCCGCCGACGTGAAGGATCAGAAATTTTTCTTTGATCTGGATGCGGATGGTCACGATGAAGCGATTTCCAGACTCGGCGCCGGAAGCGGTTTTCTGGCTCTGGATAAAAACGGTGACGGTCAAATCAACGACGGCAGTGAATTGTTTGGTGCTTTAAGTGGAGACGGTTTTGCCGATCTGGCAAAGTATGATCATGACGGAAACGGCTGGATCGATGAGGCGGATGACATCTTTGACAAACTGCTCATATGGAGCAAAGACGCCAATGGAAATGACCAACTGGTAGGACTTGGAAAGGCGGGTGTAGGTGCCATCTATCTGGGTGCGCAAAATACACAGTTTTCCATGAACAATGCGCATAATGAAGTAAATGCGATGGTTCGCCAGACCGGTATGTTTCTGTATGAAAACGGCGGTATCGGAACCATTCAGCAATTAGACCTGGCGACGTAATCATATACGTTCTCAGCAGTAAAGTGCTTCGACCTGTAATAACACGGTTGCTAAGTGAATCTCTCCCACATGCGCTGCTCATGCAGACCCATCTGCAGCAGCTCCGCCATCTGTTCGTCATAGCGTTCGGGATCGGGATGGTAATATTTGAGCATGTGGGCGAGATGCTTTTCATGCCCGTCGGCGGGCGTAAAGCTTTCCAGCCACTCATGTACGAGATCATGCAGCGCTTCTGGCCGAATATCCGCTGGGATCTCACGACCCATGAGTTTGCCCAACAATCCGGCGGCATAATACAGTTCGTAATTGCCGGTCATGATCGATGCCTCAAGATTGCATTTGATCACAACGCTTTGTCTTGTCAATTCTACATGCATAAAAATATCCCCCTGTGCTTTGGCATACGGTGGCGCCGCAGATAGCGGAGCCTTGATGCCGGTTCATTTACTACCTTGTAGTATAGCACGGGGGGATTTTTATTTCAAATTCTATCGATTCGGTATTTCAGCCAATGCCGGCAAAAGTTTTACGGTTCCAGCCCATGAAAGAAATACCAGAAGGCACCTGTCATTTTCCCGAGCGCCATCATCACCATGTAAAAGGACATTCCACTCTGCACGTTCAGCCGTCGGAACAGCACCGGAAATACATTCAGCACCTCGGCGAGCGCCGCAGATACACATCCGACGAACATCCCTGCACACAGTCCCCAAAGCACCACAAACCAGTAGCCCACATGCAGTGTGAGATCCGGATATTCCGAATAAATGCCGCTGCAGATAAGGCCGAGAATGATCATCCATTCATAAAATTTCAACAGGCGGACCGTATGGCTGCTGCCGATCATTCGGGGATAGATGCCAATCTTCATGAGAAACGCGAGGACACCACCGGAAGTCGCTGAACCAGCGGTGATGCCAAGCAGCATCCATGCGATCCATATCAGTATCTGTGATCCACTCATTTCTGCTGCTCCTTCTGGCGGATGCGCTCGATGGTATCCTCCACGTCCTGCTCATATTTGCTCACTTCCACCTGCAGCGGTGTCGGATCGTTCTCCCTTTTTTTCAGACTGAAATGATTGAAGAAAATAAGGATCCCCGCCGCAAGACCGATTGAATATCCGATCTCAAGACCGCCGATGCTCTCCGGCGCGTATCCAATGACCTGCGTATAGATCTGTGCAAACAGATCCACGAGCCCGATGTCATTGTGAAATGCCATGATGGAAAAACCGGAACCGAAAAAGATCACTATCCCGATGAGCGCACTCTTTAAATAGTTACCCACGGCAAAGTGTCTCTTTCATATTGCTGACCAGCTCTACACCATTCTGCAGCTGTTCGCCGGAGCGCACACCCATCACATAATGTACACCGCCCCAGACAGCCGCGGCGATCGCCAGTACCAAAAATACCCGATAAATTAATTTTGCCATATACATCACACTCCTTTTGGAGAAGCATGTGCATATGGCAAAAAAATTATACATTATACATTTTTCAAAGCAGCCATTAACGCTCTTGTGATCGCACTACCCACAACAAAGCACAACAGTGCCTCGATCAGTCCGTTGATTCCCACAAATCCCAGAACAAATAAAAACGGATTTGCAGCGCCGAGCATACTCACAAAGCCTTGAATGTAATCTGTCTGATAGAAGAAGATCACGATGCAGCTCATGAAAAACAGCGTATTCATAAACGGACAACATAGATTTGCAACGACCGTATTCAATGACTTATTACGGGAAATCTTTTTCATCCCCTGATAGATCAGACCTGTCAGCCATCCCAACAGCGTGCGTGTCACCACGCATGTAATAAAGGTTTTTACCGGGCTGATGGAAAGCAGCATCGCCCCAAAAGGGCTCATGCCAAAGCATTGAATAAAACTGGTGATTCCAAACACTGCGCCGAGGATCATACCTCCAACCGGTCCGAGGATTACGGCTCCGACTGCTACCGGAATGACGATCAGTGTGATCTCAAGTCCTCCGGTACGGATATAGCCAAGCGGCGTGAACGCCAGGATCAGTACAATGGCAGTAAGCATTGCGATCTGAACCAGCCAGGTCGTCTTTGATTTTCGTTCACTCATCTCTGTTCTTATTTTGCAGCTGCGTTTGCCTTGATCGCCTCGGTCAGAGCAGGAACGATCTTATTCAGATCTCCTACGATACCGTAATCAGCTACATCAAAGATCGGAGCATCTGCATCCTTGTTGATGGCGATGATAATATCAGACTCTTCCATACCTGCTACGTGCTGGATCGCGCCTGAGATACCGATTGCAAAGTATACGTTCGGACGAACGGTCTTTCCGGTCTGTCCTACCTGATAATCCTGTGCTAACCAACCGTTCTCAACAACGGCACGAGAGCAGCTGACCATTCCGCCCAGTGCATCAGCAAGATCCTGTAACATCTTGAAGTTCTCTGCGCTTCCGACTCCACGTCCGCCGGATACAAGGATCTTTGCATCCATGATATTCTCAACCTGTCCTACTGCCTTAACGATCTCCTGGATCTCAACATATCTGTTGTTGGGAGTAAATCCGGGATTGTACTCAATGATCTCTGCCTTTGCGCCGGGGATCGGATCGATCTTCTGCATAACACCGGGACGAACGGTAGCCATCTGAGGTCTGTTGTCCGGACATGCGATCGTAGCGATCGTATTTCCGCCGAATGCAGGACGGGTCATCAGTAACTGATTGTGCTTCTGCTCATCCTCTTTTCCGGGAACAGCAACAAGCGGGAAATCACCGATCTCAAGAACAGTACAGTCTGCGGTCAGACCGGTTGCAACTCTTGCAGATACGGTAGGTCCAAGATCACGTCCGATCGCGGTTGCGCCTACTAACATGATCTCAGGCTTGTACTCATTGATCACAGATGCCAGTGCATGTGCGTAAGGCTCTGTTCTGTAGGTCTCCAGCTCAGGATCGTCTACTACGATCACCTTGTCTGCACCATACTCAGCCAGCTTGTCACACAAGCCCTTTACGTTTGATCCAAGAAGGACTGCAGTAACGTCGGTTCCTAAATCTGCTGCCAGCTCTTTTCCTTTTCCGAGCAGCTCATAAGCGATAGAGCTGATCTCGTTGTCTACCTGCTGTGCGTAGATATATACGCCCTTATATTCTTCTAAACCCATTTTACTTTCACCACCTTTATTAGATAACGTGTTTCTCGGTTAATTTGCTCATGATATAGTTTACAGACTCTGTGGGGTCAAGATTTACCTTCTCGCCTGCGCCCTTGCGAACCTTGTCGGAAGCCTTTGCGATCTTGGTCGGTGATCCCTTCAGACCTAAGTTGGAGTCATCAACATCCTTTAAGTCTGCTCTGCCCCATACAGTAACCTCTTTCTCATAAGCATCAAAGATTCCGCCAGGTGTCATGTATCTGGGAGTGTTCAGCTCAGATAAAGCAGTGATCAGGCAGGGCATCTTAGCCTTCAGCATGTGATATCTGTCCTCATACTGACGCTTAACGATCACGCTGTCGCCATCGATCTTGATATCCTCTGCATAGGAGATCACGGGAAGTCCTAAATGCTCAGCGATCTGCGGTCCTACCTGTGCAGTATCGCCATCGATTGCCTGACGTCCGGTAATGATCAGATCGTAATCAATATTACGAAGTGCGCCTGCAATAGTAGTAGATGTAGCCCATGTATCAGCTCCGCCTAATACTCTGTCAGTTACAAGGATCGCATTATCTGCGCCCATTGCCAGTGCCTCACGAAGTACATCGTCAGCCTTGGGAAGGCCCATGGTCAATACGGTAACTTCCGCGCCGTTCTGCTCTTTGATTCTAAGTGCTGCCTCTAATCCGGCTTTGTCATCCGGATTCATGATTGCAAGCATAGCTGCTCTATCAAGTGTTCCGTCAGGGTTAAACTTTACGCCGCCCTTGGTATCGGGAACCTGTTTAATACATACTACGATTTTCATGTATTTTTTTCTCCTTTATTAGATTTTAGACAAATACGACTACTTAAGCAGTGCGCCGGAAATAACCATACGCTGAACCTCTGAGGTTCCCTCGTAGATCTCTGTGATCTTTGCATCACGCATCATACGCTCTACGTCGTACTCTCTGATATATCCATATCCACCGAATAACTGTACACACTCGGTCGTTACAGCCATTGCGGTCTCAGCAGCAAATAACTTAGCCTTTGCAGCCTCAACAGAGTAAACCTTCTGAGTCTCCTTAGCCTTTGCAGCTCTGTATACGAGGAATTTTGCAGCATCGATTCTTGCAGCCATGTCAGCCAGCTTGAACTGTGTATTCTGCTGTGCGGCAATTGCACGGCCAAACTGCTTTCTCTCCTTGGTATACTCGATGGTGCGCTCTAATGCGCCCTCTGCAATACCAAGTGCCTGTGCAGCGATACCGATACGTCCGCCATCCAGTGTATGCATTGCGATCGGGAATCCTCTTCCTTCCGGTCCCAGTAATGCATCCTTCGGGATTCTGCAGTCTTCAAAGATCAACTCATAGGTAGAAGATCCGCGGATACCCATCTTCTTCTCTTTTGTACCGAAAGAAAATCCGGGTGTTCCCTTCTCAACGATAAATGCAGAGAAGTTCTTCTTCTTACGTCCTCTCTTATCCTCTGTAATGCTGGTAACAGCGATAATGATGTAGACATCTGCCACCTTACCGTTTGTGATGAAACATTTAGATCCGTTCAGCACCCACTCATCACCGTCTAATACAGCCTTTGTCTGGCAGCCCTGCGCGTCAGTACCTGCACCCGGCTCAGTCAGACCAAATGCACCGAGCTTCTCGCCCTTTGCAAGCGCGGGAACATATTTCTGCTTCTGCTCCTCGGTACCATAGGTCATGATGGGATCGATACACAGTGAAGTATGTGCAGATACGATAACACCGGTAGTACCGCAAACCTTAGATAACTCTTCAACGCACATTACATATGTAAGGGGATCACATCCCTGTCCGCCGTACTCCTTGGGAACGGGAATGCCTAAAAATCCATATTTACCCATCTTTGCAACAGTCTCAGCAGGGAACGCTTCGGTCTCATCTGTCTCCTGTGCAAGGGGCTTTACTTCTGTCTCAGCGAACTCTTTGAATAAAGAGCGTGCCATTTCATGCTTTTTGTCTAAAGAAAAGTCCATGATTTACACTCCTTTGAAATTTTATTGGTAAGCGGGCTTCCGCTACGCGGAAGCCCAATATTGTTTATTTTTTACAGTGCATCAACCGGTGTCTTTGTACGGTCAGCGTTGTATACATAGAAGCCCTTGCCACTCTTGCAGCCAAGGTTGCCGCCGCGAACCATCTTGCGAAGTAACGGACATGCACGATACTTGCTGTCACCAGTCTCATTGTAGAGAACGTCCATGATTGCCAGACAGATATCCAGACCGATAAAATCACCTAACTCTAAGGGTCCCATCGGATGGTTAGCGCCAAGCTTCATAGCGGTATCGATACCTGCGATATCAGATACACCTTCCATCTTGATGAAAGC
>CALZQA010000028.1 GCA_945828315.1 uncultured bacterium
ACACACTGCATATCGTCGGCAGCGTCAGATGTGTATAAGAGACAGAATAAATATAATAATATCTAATAAGCAAGGGGTAGTGCGCCTATGAATGTTATCCATATGGTCGTCAGGACGGTTCAGTTTGCTCTTTTTATATTCTCGTTCGGGCTGGTCTATCACATTTATATTGAAAAAAATACGACGAAACAGAGGATTCTGCTGTTGGCTTCGATCTGTTCTATACTGAATATGTACGGATATCTGGAAGCACTCTCGACACTCTCCGAGCAAAGCAGCAAGTGGGCGGTGCGCTCGCAGTATGTATCAGCACTTTTGTTCATGGTATTCATGCTGCACCTCATAGCAATGTTCTGTGACTTTCATATTAAGAAGTGGCAGACGGTCACCTTGTGGGTGATCAATGGCATCTTTATGCTGCTGTTGTTTATCGATGAGACGATCAATATCCTGTTTCACAATTATTCTTTTACGGACAAGCTGCTGGCGGTGCAGATCCGGTTTGATCTTTTGCCCCTGGGATATATTTATATGACCTATATGGCGCTGGTGGCGATGGCGGTTTTGTATGTGGGAACTGTTATCCGGCAGAGCATGAAGCGCGACAGCGTCATCTCGATCATTGCATTTTCGGCAGTGTTTCCGTGTCTGGCATATGTATTGAATCTGGCGGGACTTACGGGTGGATTTGACTTCGGCCCCACATTGATGGTTTTTTCGTGCTGGCTTACCTATCATTTCAATAAGAACTATCATTTCCTGGATGATGGACAGATTGCCCGTGAAACGATCCTGGACGAGCTGAGTGAGGGATATATCATTCTCGACAGTGAGCGGGGCATAAAATCCTATAACTCGATCGCGGCGATGCTTTATCCGGAATTGGAGCAGCCGGGGGAGAGTGAGGTAGTGGTTGAGCTGATCTATCTGCACAATCACGATATGCTGGAGCACAACGGGAAGATCTGTAATGTGGTAGTCTCCGAACTGAAGGAGGGCGGAACGCTGACCGGCTACGTGATGTGGCTGTATGACTGCACGGACGAATACTATTATATGAAAGACCTGGAACAGATACAGGAGCATGCATCTGCGTCAGACAGGACAAGGGATCTGTTTTTACATCATATGACACATGGCTTCGGATCACCGTTACATATCATAAAAAACCGTTCGGATGTGATCTATCAGGATGAGCGGGCATCTGAGGATGTGCGGGAAATGTCGCTGGAGATCCTGGAGGCTGGACAGAAGTTGGAGGATATGGTGTCCGTGATGATGGAGTACTCCAGAGAGGAGCATTCATCTGCGGCAAAAGAGAGCGAATATATGACTGCAGATCTGGTACAGGCATTACGCCGTATGATCGAGGAACGCCGGCAGGGCAGATGTCAGAGTGTAGAACTGACAGCGAGTCCCCAACTTCCTGTGAACTGGTATGGAGATCAAAGGGGCATCGAGAATGTTTTGGCCGGTATTCTGCATTGCGCAGGTATGGCGTCAAAGATCGCAGGTATCAAGCTGGAGATTTCTTCAGAAATGCGGTATGCGGATGCATTGCTGCTTTTAACACTTTATCTGGATGATAATGGCATGACGACCGGGGAATTAAACCGTCTGGCGGCTATAGCACAGAAAGCGGGCAAAAAGACGGAGACGGAGGTTAATTACATTCCGTATTCACTTTGTAAACGGCTGCTGCTTGAGATGAAAGGATCCATGGAATGTGGGGTAGACAGAAATCGCTCGAAGATCAGTCTGATGTTCCCCCAGAGGATCGTTGACAATGCACCCTTTGGAATGAGCGAAGAATTTGTGGAAGACGAAGAAGAAACACAGACGTCTTCGGAAACAACCGCAGAACGGCCGGTCAAACATCTTACGGTTATGGTGGTGGATGACAATCTGCTCTATTTAAAGGAGATGGACTCCTGGCTGCGAAAGCTGAATCTGAAGACGATCATGGCTAAGAGCGGAGCGGAATGTCTGCGGATCCTGGAGCGCAAGCGAGTGGATATGATCTTTATGGATCAGATGATGCCGGGGATGGATGGAACGCAGGTGTTGTTGGAGATCCGGCGCATGGAGAATGAACAGGGCGTGAGCAAGCCGGTACCAGTTGTCCTGCTTACGGCAGATGATACAGTGGGAGCGCGTAAACGCTATCTTGAGTTTGGCTTCGATGATTACCTTTCCAAGCCGATCGAACCGCAGCAGATTCAGGATCAGGTGGAGCATTTTCTCAAGTAAGATGTAGGGTAGAAAACTAGAAAAGAACATAAAAAGATCCGCCGGGTGCATCCCGGCGGATCTTTGTTATATTCATTATGATCTTTATAAGTTGGTGAAACGGTCTGCCTCCTGCTTCAGCTTCAGGCTGATCTGCTGATTGGTTCCCATTTCCTGATTTACGATCTCGATATTGCTTACAAGCGTTGAGGTATTCTCTGTTGCGTTTGTAACTCCTAATGCACTTTCCTCGATGGCAGTTGCGATACCGCTGATCGCTTCTGAGATCTCCTGCATGATCTGCATCAGATGGTTCGTGCGATCTTCGAATACATTCATGGTCATATTTACATGGCTTGCATCGTCGCGATATTGCTTGCCAGTCTCGACAAATTTCTCGTAATCCGGAAGGATTGTTTCATTGACATAGTTGACGATCGCGTGGGAGTTCTCGACAAGTGCATCCACAGCGCGGACAACCATAAGGTTGATCTCCTGAATGTTTCCGGCGGTCTCTCTGGTGGAGTCTGCCAGTGTGCGGATCTCATCTGCAACAACGGCAAAACCTTTTCCTGCTTCTCCGGCTCTGGCTGCTTCGATGGAAGCGTTCAGTGCCAGAAGATTGGTCTGGCTGGAAACATTTAAGATCTCGTCGGTCAGATCGTTGACCTTGGAAACACTCTTGCTCTCCTCGATGGCTGCTTCCAGGGAGGTGATAATGCCGCCGATGATCTCACTGGTGCTTTCCTTGTTGCGCTGTGCAGCCTGCTCCAGTTCTTTCGCACGGGCTTCCATCTCTCCGGCGTAGCTGTTCATTGTAATTGTATCCTGTGCGATGCTGGACACCTGCGCGCCTACATTTGCAACCTCATCGTTGACATTTGTGGTCGTGGAAGAGATCTCCTGCATGGTAGCAGACAGCTCCTCAAGCAGAGAGGAGATGTCAGAAGCGTTTCCACTGGCGGTGTTTACACTGCCGGAAACGGTGTTGACAACGCTGCCGAGATGATCTGCATTGTTGACGATCTGTGACATGATATTCTGCAAGGTCTCAATGAAGACGTTGATTCCTTTTGCAAGACGTCCGAGTTCGTCTGTGGACTTGACATCAATACGGGCGGTCAGATCTCCGTGACCCTCCTGGATATCTGCGACGATCTGGTCAAGACTCTTCGTTGTTTTCTTTACAGGGCGGATGACGTTGCGGTTGACGAGTACAAAGGCGAATATAGCGATCAGGATGCCGATCAGGGTGGCGATGAGTGTTGTAATGACTGCCTGAATATAGCTGTCACGCTGTTCGCGCACCTCTGCATCGATGTTTTCCTGAATGTTTGCTTTCATGGTCTGCAGCTGCCCCTGCATCGTGTTGGCACTGCTTTGCATCAGATTGGGCACATAGGACTGTGCCAGCTTTTTCATCATGTTATAACTGAGCTGTTGGGCTGTCTCATAAGTATATGTATACATATCAAAGTTGTCACGGAAGCCTGCGATCAGTGCCAGATCTTCGTCGGAGCTGACAACTGCTTCGTAAGTGGCGAGAGCGGTCTCAATCTCTGTAAACAATTCGGCAGCTTTGTTCTGATACTCTTCCATGACGGCTTTATCCTCAGAGAGGCAGTGTGCGTAGATCAGGCGCTGCAGATCGCTGAAATCGGCGATCGCCGTGTCAAGTGCGGTCAGTGTGGGAAGACTCTTGTCACTGAGTAACGTGCTGCCTTCCTGCATACGATTCATACTGATCACATTGAGCAGACCGGATGCAAGGATCACCAGAGTCAGAGCAGTGATCGGGATCAGTATCTTGGTTTTTATACTGGATGATTTTTCACGTTTTTTCCCCTGCTTTGTCGGCTTTGTTTTTGCTGCCTTCGGTGACTTTGCCGGTTTTGCAGCAGCCTTCTTTTTTTGCGCATTTATCGCTTTCTTACTCATAGAGAACCTCCTGATTGTAACAAATTGAAACGTTTTACACGTTCTTTACACACTGTCAATATTATACCATAGAAGGTCAAAAAAGGAAGCAAAAATTAGTGATATTTTGAAAAATATGTAGATAATGTGAAAACTGAAGTTTTTGCTTGCAATTGAAATAAAATGTACGATAATAAAATAGATAGAGGAAATAAAGACTTTGGCTACAGAGTGAGATGGTTATGGCAAAAAACAGTACATTTATTGTAGATGGGTTTTCCTTTGACGACGAAGATCTATTAAAGGAAGCAAAAAAAGAGGCGGAGGGTGTCCGTTATATGAAGGCGAGGGTGGATCTGCAGTATCCGGACCGCGTGCTGCAGATCTATCAGCGCATGATCGCACAGAACATGTTTCAGACGCAGATCGGGTATGCATACCTGAGAGAGTTGCAGGATTATCTGTATACGATGCCACAGATTTCAAATGAAGAGATTCCGCCGATCCCGGTGCGAAAGACTGTCAAAGTGACGGATGCTGCCGGAACAACAGAGGCGCTGCGTCAGGAGAACGGGAAGTGCAGACGTGCATTCAGATGGTCGGTGATCATCAATTTTTTTGCTGCTGCAGTGATCTTTGTGATGTTTGCGATCGCCATGAGCAGCAGCAGCCCTACGGTGCTCAACTATGAAAATGAGCTGCAGAATAAGTATGCCGCGTGGGAACAGGAACTTTCAGAGCGTGAGGCGGCTGTTTCGCAGAAAGAGAGGATGTTAAATGGAGACAACGATTAAAATACTGGTGGTGGATGACGAGAGTCGCATGCGCAAGCTTGTGCGTGATTTCCTTGTGAAGAAAGGTTACGAGGTGCTGGAGGCGGCAGACGGTGAGGAAGCACTGGATCTGTTTTATGCGGATAAAGATATTTCCCTCATCATTCTGGATGTGATGATGCCGAAAATGAACGGTTTCGAAGTGTGCAGGGAGATTCGTGAGCATTCCAAAGTGCCGATCATCATGCTGACGGCAAAGAGTGCCGAGAGCGATGAATTAAACGGTTTCGAACTGGGCGTGGACGAGTATATTTCCAAGCCTTTCAGTCCGAAGATCCTTGTGGCGCGTGTGGAAGCGATCCTTCGCCGGACAAACCAGCTGGAGGAAAACCAGATCCTGACTGCAGGTGCGATCCGGGTTGACCGCGCTGCACATATTGTAACGATCGACGGTGAGAGGGTGGAACTCAGCTATAAAGAATTCGAACTTCTGACCTATTTTATGGAGAATGCAGGTCTGGCTCTCTCCAGAGAAAAAATACTAAACAGTGTTTGGAATTATGACTATTTCGGCGATGCGCGGACGATTGATACGCATGTGAAAAAGCTGCGCAGCAAGATGGGAAAACACGGCGACTGTATCAAGACGATCTGGGGCATGGGCTACAAGTTTGAGGTAAACGAAAACGAAAGCCGGAAAGCAGACGGATCGGACAAATAGAAAAGAGGAATCAGGAGATGAAACGATCAAAGCATTCACATCAGCGCTCCATAACAACGCAGATCTGTATGGTGATCATCGGACTTGTGACCGGCACAGTTTTACTGTGCTGGTTTTTGAATACAACATTATTGGAGCAGTATTACAGCAAAATGAAAACCAACCAGCTTGTGAGCGGTTATGATACGGTCAACTGGGCGGCGAAACAGGAAAAGCTTACGGATAATGAACTGGATGTACAGTTGGACCGGATGTGCGATAATGGCAACATAGAACTTCTGATCATTTCACCGGACGGGACGGTGGTGCGTTCCACCTCAAATGACAGTCTGAACCTGATCAACCGTTTTATGGATGTGTTGTTCGGCGGTTCGACCGATAAAGGCCGCCAGGAGGTGGTGAGCACGGACAATTACTCCGTGCTGCAGGTGACGGACCGCCGGATGTCATCGGAGTATCTGGTACTGTGGGGCACTCTGGAAGATGGAAACCTGGTCATGATGCGCACGGCGCTGGAGAGTATTCGCGAGAGCGTGAATATCGCGAATCGTTTTCTGGCTTATATAGGTATCTGCGGCATTCTTCTGAGCGCGGTGATCGTCGTTCTGGTGACACAGCGCATCACACGCCCGATCCGTCAGCTGACCGATATTTCACGTCAGATGACCGAGTTGGATTTTACGGCAAAATATGAAGAGGGCGGCAGTGTCAAGGAGATCGAGCAGCTCGGAAAGCATATGAACCAGCTGTCGGAAACGCTGGAGCATGCGATCGGGGAACTGAAAACCGCCAACAATGAATTAAAAAGCGATATCGAGAAAAAAGAACAGATCGATGAGATGCGCAAGGAATTTCTGTCGAATGTATCACATGAGCTGAAAACGCCGCTCGCCCTGATCCAGGGCTATGCGGAGGGGTTACAGGAGTGTATTAATGATGATGCGGAGAGCCGGAGTTTTTACTGCGAGGTCATTGTGGACGAAGCGGGAAAGATGAATCAGATGGTGCAGAAGCTGCTCACGCTCAATCACCTGGAATTCGGTAATGATGCGGTGACCATCGACCGGTTTGACATTACAGAGCTGATCACGGGTGTTATAGAAAATTCCACCCTGTTGCTGAAGCAGAATGGGATCGAACTGGCCTTTGACGAGGAGCAGACCTTTGTGTGGGGTGACGAGTTCCAGATTGAGGAGGTCATCACAAATTATCTGAGTAATGCGATCCATTACGCGGCGGGGGAAAAGCGGATCCGTATCTTTTATACCTACAGGGACGATGTGCTGCGCGTCAGTGTATTTAACACCGGCAGCAGTATTCCCGAGGAAGATATCGATAAGGTCTGGGAGAAATTTTACAAGGTGGACAAGGCGCGCACGCGTGCCTACGGCGGCAGTGGGATCGGGCTGTCCATCGTGAAGGCGATCATGGAATCGCATCACCGGGATTGCGGCGTGTGCAACCATCCTGACGGCGTCGAATTCTGGATGGAATTGGATAAAAATGCAGTTGCGCGAACAGAAAAAGAATGATAACATGAAATCATCTAGTGAATGTGGAGGGAGCTTTTTTATGACAAAGTCCAGAAAAAGAAAAAGTCTCCTGAGTGTCGTGCTACTTACGGGTGCACTTGTATTGACCGGGTGTGGGGAAGAACCCTATGAGCTGCAGGATAATGAGCGCGAGGTCATTGTAAATTATGCGGCACATATAGTTGCGAAGTATAATGTCAAGCAGCCGGAGGGGTACCGTTATGTATACCCCCAGACGGAGGATGAGGCAGAGGAAGAAGAACTGTCTCAGGATACGCAGGCAGAGGAAACACAGCCGGAGGAAACGGATGACCGGGAGTCGCAGACGGATGAACAGGCGCAGGAGAACATTCCTGCGGATGACGCAGCAGCCGGAGATGAGCAGGAAGCGTCGCCTGTGACGCTGAGTGAGGCACTGGGACTTACGGATATACAGGCTGTCTATACAGGAGCTCAGCTGACGGACCGCTATGATTCGATCGTTCCGGAGTCCGGAAAGAAGTTGTTGATCTTACATGTGACGTTGCAGAATCAGGGCAAAAAGGCAAAGAAGTGTGATATCCTGTCCCTTCTTCCCGTTTTTCGGGTAAAGGTGAACGGTACGCAGGAGGCCACGGCGGAACTGACGATCCTTCCGGAAAACCTAAGTACCTGGGAAGACAAGATTCCGGCAGGCAGTTCTGCCGATACGATCATCTTGTTTCAGGTGAAAGAGGATGAGGTTACTTCGGTGGATCAGCTGGAGCTGGAGGTGACAGCAGGAGAAAAGACATCAAGGGTGGTATTTTTGTGAAAATCATAAAAAAGTGCTAAAAAAATATGCAATTTCAGGACGACATATGTTATAATATGACTAATTACACTGAATTGCTTCGGGAGGAGATATTTATATGGATACAAATATTCTGTTAGAAAATGGAACAAATGAGCTGGAAGTGCTGGAGTTTACGCTGAACCATAATCATTACGGTATCAACGTAGCAAAGATCCGAGAGATCTTAGCCTATCAGCCGGTGACTCCCATTCCGAATGCCCAGCCCAGCGTGGAGGGAATCTTCATGCCGCGTGATGCGATGATCACCGTGATCAATCTCAAACAGTGTTTGTCGCTTCCGGTAGAGGGTGAACAAAAGGGCTTATTTATCATTACGAACTTTAACAAACTGGATCTTGCGTTTCATGTGGATGAGGTCATCGGAATCCATAGAGTCTCCTGGGCAGATATCATCGAGCCGGACTCCACAATCAATGCCGGAGAAAATGGGGTGTCTACCGGTGTGATCAAGCTGGATGGCAAGCTGGTCATCATTCTTGATTTCGAGAAGATCGTTACCGACATCAGCCCGGATACCGGTCTGAAAGTAAGCGATATCGAGGAGCGCGGTGAGCGCCAGAGATGTGACTCTCCGATCCTGATGGCAGAGGATTCGCCTCTGCTCAGCAAGCTGATCACGGATTGCCTGAAGAAATCCGGTTATACCAATCTGAACGTTAACAACAATGGTAAGGAAGCGTGGGACAAACTTCAGGAGTATAAAAAAGAAGGAACAGTCCATGATAAGGTACACTGCATTATTACGGATATCGAGATGCCGATCATGGATGGTCATCGCCTTACGAAATTGGTGAAGTCTGACAGTGAGCTGAAGGACATTCCGCTCATCATTTTCTCTTCACTGGTAAATGAGGAGATGCGCCGGAAGGGCGAGTCGCTCGGTGCAGATGCACAGCTAACAAAGCCGGAGATCGGTCAGCTGGTGGATACCGTGGATCGCTTGATTGACCGGACTGAGGGATAATCACAGTATTTGAATGAAAAGTGAGTGAGAGCGTTCCGGAGCGCAGTCGCGTTTCGGGCACTCTCACTTTTCGTGATGAAAGGAGGGAGATTTTGTGCGTAATAACGAGGATTATCTGGACAGCCTGCTGAATAATGTGACAAAGAAGCTCAGCGAGTTCGACGAAGATTTCGAACAGAAAAAGCAGACGTCCGATGCCTACATGACAAAGAAAAATCTGCCGCCAAAAACGATGAAAGCGCTGGAAACCGTGAGAGAAAACCAGTTTCTGCGCGAGTTTGAAGATGAGTTAAAACAGGATGATGCGGACAGCTTTCTGGCGGAATTCGAGGCGGAGCTGGAAAATGAGGCTCTTGAATTCGAACGGACGAAGGAAGCGCAGAGTGCCGATGATGACGATGCATATATGGACCAGATCGAGCATTTGGTCAACGAATCCCAGTCAGAGCCGCAGGCGGATGAGATCGACCTGATGACTGACTTTGATCAGGCGGATCTGACAGGTGCGGAACATGTCTTCCCGGAGGATATACTTCCGGGTGAGAGCCCGCTTGCGGATATGGCCGATGCCGGGGCCGAAGAATTTCCGGAGGAGTTTACCGGACTGGAGGCGGAGGATAAACCGTTTGCAGACGAACCACAGGCAGATGCACAGATGGATGATATGGATGCACCACCGGAGGGGATGGAGGCACTGGAGAGCCTGTTTGCCGGTATAGATTCGGAATCTGTACAGGAAATGAACTCCGCAAATGCCGGATCGGATGAGGTCGATGAGGAGACACTTCTTCCGGAAGATGAGGAACTGGATGATGAAGGTATCATGAACCTTCTGAACGGGATGTCGGAGGATGAGGCACTTTCAGACATCGGTAAAATGCTGGAGGCGGATGAGCAGTCGATCTCATTGGAGGACCTCGGCGCGGAACCGGAGAATCTGATACACGCAGCGGATCTTGCCGAGAGCAGTCAGGCAGCAAAGAGTGCTAAAAAGGAAAAGAAAAAAGGATTTTTTGCAAAGCTTCTTGACTTGATGTTTGGAGAAGATGAGAACGACGACGAGGATGACCTGCAGACGGTTGAGGAGGCGGGTGATCTGGAAAATATCTCTGATGAGAATCTGGAGATCCTGCGGGCGATGAGCGGTGATATGGCGGAAACGTCGGAGGACAAGACTGCAAAAAAAGGAAAAAAGGAAAAGAAGAAAAAGGAAAAAAAGAAAAAAGAACCGAAAGAGAAAAAGCCGAAGGAACCAAAGCAGAAAAAGCCGAAGAAAGAGAAAAAGCCGAAGGAAAAAGGACCGAAAGAAAAACCCTTGCCGAGAGGGCCGGTCATCATGATCTGGCTGCTGGCATTGTCGGTGTTTGCATTTGTTTTTATCGGAAACAATCTGCTCACAAAGAGCAATGCGCTGCTGGCAGCAGAGCGTCGGTTTGATCAGGGAGATTATGTCGGAAGCTACGGGGAATTTGCCGGCGTGAAGGTTGGGGAGAGCGAGACGCAGTTGTATGAACGCGCAAAAGTTCTTGCCGGTGTGCAGACAGAGCTGAATGCATATTATTCAATGATGGAGGTTCGGAAGTTTGACCTTGCCCTTGACTGTCTGGTGCGTGCGCTGGGCAGATCCGATCTGCATATGGCAGAGGCGGAGGAATGGGGTGTCACAACCCAGATGAATGCGCTTGTATCGGAAATCACCATGCAGCTGATGGATCAGTTCAATGTCACTGCCGATCAGGCAAGGGAGTTGTATGCCATTGAGGAGCGCGACGAATATTCGCTGGCGCTGGATGAGATCTTAAAGGGGCTTGGATTAAAATAATTGATAGAAAGGAAAGACCGATTGATTTATGATAGCAATTATCGATTATGATGCGGGCAACCTGAAGAGCGTGGAAAAGGCGCTTGCCCTGCTGGGACAGGAAAGTGTGATCACGAGAGACCGCGGAGAGATTCTGCGTGCGGATAAGGTGATCCTTCCCGGTGTGGGAGCATTCGGCGATGCCATGAGCCAGCTGAAAAAATACGAGCTGGATAAGGTCGTTCACGAGGTAGCAGAAAAGAAAACACCGCTCCTTGGCATCTGCCTGGGACTGCAGCTGTTTTTTGAGGGCAGCGAGGAGAGCGCCGGCGTGGAGGGTCTGGGACTTCTGAGGGGAAGTGTAGTTCGTTTTTCTGACAGCCATGGCTTAAAGATTCCTCATATCGGATGGAATTCGCTGGAACTTATGAATGACGGACGTCTGTTTAAAGGTATTCCCAACGGTTCCTATGTCTATTTTGTACATTCTTATTATTTAAAGGCTGCGGATGAACAGATCGTCAAGGCGACGACGGCCTATGGAGATCTGGTACATGCTTCCGTGGAGCAGGACAATATTTTTGCATGCCAGTTCCACCCGGAAAAGAGTAGCAGCGTAGGACTTGCGATCCTGAAAAATTTTGCGGAAATTGAAGATGGGGAGGAATGTTAGGATGTTTACGAAAAGGATCATTCCCTGTCTGGATGTGAATCGCGGCAGGGTTGTCAAGGGAGTCAATTTTGTAAATTTAAGGGATGCGGGAGATCCCGTGGAGATTGCGGCGGCTTATGACAAAGCCGGTGCTGATGAGGTGGTTTTTCTGGACATCACCGCATCCTCCGACGGCAGAGAAACTGTCGTGGATATGGTGCGCAAGGTTGCGGAGAAGGTGTTTATCCCCTTCACGGTAGGCGGCGGTATCCGTACAGTGGATGATTTCCGTGCACTGCTTCGGGAGGGCGCGGATAAGATTTCTATCAATTCTTCAGCCATCAACCGTCCGGAACTGATCAGTGAGGCGGCGGACAAATTTGGCAGCCAGTGCGTGGTTGTGGCGATCGATGCCAGAAGGCGCGCGGACGGCAGTGGATGGAACATCTATAAAAACGGCGGACGTGTGGATGTTGGCATTGATGCGGTGGAGTGGGCGATGAAGGCGGACCGGATGGGTGCCGGTGAGATCCTGCTCACCAGTATGGACTGCGACGGCACGAAAGCCGGCTATGATATCGAACTGACCAGACAGATCGCGGAAAATGTTTCCATTCCGGTCATTGCCTCCGGAGGTGCGGGAACGATGGAGCATTTTTACGATGCGCTGACAGAGGGAAAGGCAGATGCGGCGCTGGCGGCATCGCTGTTCCACTATAAGGAAATGGAGATCATGGATCTGAAAAATTATCTGGCAGAGCGCGGCGTATCCGTGCGCAGATAGGAGACAACAAAAGATGGCAATGATCAGTAATGATTGGCTTCCGGTGCTCTCACCGGAGTTTAAAAAACCATATTATTCGAAATTGTATCAGTTTGTGAGGGAGGAGTACCACACTCACGTGGTGTATCCTCCGTCGGAAGATATTTTTAATGCATTTCATTTTACGCCCCTTCATGAGGTAAAGGTGCTGATCCTGGGACAGGATCCTTACCACGAGGAGCATCAGGCACAGGGCATGTGTTTTTCCGTAGAACCGTCACAGGAGATACCGCCTTCGCTCGTGAATATTTACAAGGAGCTGCAGGATGATCTTGGCTGTTACATACCGAACAACGGTTATCTGAAAAAATGGGCGGATCAGGGTGTACTGCTTTTGAACACTGTGCTCACCGTTCGTGCACATCAGGCAAATTCCCATCAGGGCAGAGGCTGGGAACAGTTTACGGATGCCGTGATCCGGGCTGTCAACGAACAGGATCGTCCGATCGTGTATCTGTTGTGGGGCAGACCTGCGCAGAGCAAGATTCCTATGCTCACCAATCCGAAACACCTCGTGCTGACTGCGCCGCATCCAAGTCCGTTGTCAGCGTATCGCGGATTTTTCGGCTGCAGGCATTTCAGCAAGACAAACGAATTTCTGTCGGCCAACGGTATCGATCCGATCGACTGGCAGATTGAAGATATTTAACTGTGTGTATGATGCATCATAACCGGTGAAAGATCCAGAACTTCTCCGTTTGCGGGAATCCGGATCTCCACCTCTGTTTCATATCCGGGTCTGCTTCGGTAGCTTAAACCATATTTGCTGCCGTAGCAGAGCTGGATTCTTTTATGTGTATTGGAAATGGCAATATTGCTTCCGGTACTGCCGGTGCTTTTTCCTGACAGAATGCTGCTTAGCTTTTCAGGCGGAATACCGACACCGTCATCAGAGATCACGAACACCAGTGTCTCATCTTCCATCCATCCCATGATCACAATGTTACCTTCCTTGATGGGCTTTTCCAGAATACCGTGCAGGATCGAATTTTCCACAATCGGCTGAAAGATCAGCTTGGGCATGGTGTGATCCAGCATCTCGTCCGGAACATCTACGAAAAAGTGCAACTTGTCATTAAAGCGCATGTTTTGAAGTAGGACATAGAGAGAGACATGCTCCAGCTCCTCGCGAACAGTAATGATGGAACTGCCGCGGCTGAGTGTGATCTTGTAAAATCGGGAGAGCAGGTTGACAGCCTCCGATACTTGCGCGGTCTCGCCGGACTGTGCCATCCAGTTGATCATATCCAGTGTGTTGTACAGAAAGTGCGGATTGATCTGTGCCTGCAGGGCACGGAATTCGGAATGGCGCAGTTCATTTGCCGTTTCCTGTTGCTTGGTTACCAGACGGTTGATCTCATCGGACATGTAGTTGTAGGAATCGATCAGAGAGCTGACTTCATCCGAACCGACGGGATCGTCCATCCGCGTCGGGAGTGTGCTGTGGCGCACTTGCTGCATTTTTTCGGCAACCTTTGAGATGCGCCCGGTCACAGAGTAGCTCAATCCCTGGCTGATGATGATAGAAACGATCACAACCAGTGCATACAGAAACAGGAAGTTGAGTACCAGCTGATTTCCTTCGGACGTCAGGTTGGATTCCGGAACAGCGGATACCATGATCCAATCGGTGCCGGGAATGATCTTGCAGCCGCAGTAGACGTTTTCGCCCGCAAACTGCAGCTTCTCCTGACGTGACGTGGAAGGGATGCGCTTGGTGATCTCATTGTAAGGAATATAGTAGGTTCCGGAAAGTGTCGTATTTGTGGATGCCACGATCTCGTTTCTGGAGTTGGTGATGTAGATCACGCTGTTGTTGTAGGGCAGATCCTGCAGCAGAATGGGCTGGATCGTTGACTGATTAAAATAAATGACGACGTAACACTCGGTCTGTATACTTCGAATCCGGCGGATGATTGCATGGGTACCCAGAGTGGAAATCTCCGTGGGAGACAGATACATGGGCGGACACAGCAGTTCATTGCCGTTCGTGCTGCTGAAAATACCATGCCAGTAAGTTCCCGTAGCGGGGTCGAGTGTGTCGAACACAGGATTGTTCGTGTTTTTGCGGATGATCTCATAGTGTTCATCATCAAGATAGATGCGTACATTCGATACCAGAGAGTTGTTCTGGTAGGATGCCAGCAGGTTTTCCAGTGAGCCAAGCCCGCCCTCCAGATCGTAAATGCTATCGTAGTACGCAGGGTGGGTACTATATATATAAGAAGAAAAAAATTCTGTGTCACAGATGCTGTCTGCCATGGCGCTGAGCTGTTCGATGGTTGTACCGATGTTGGTGCGGGTCTGGTCTGCCAGCGTATTCAGAGAGTGTAGCGTTGTGTTGGTAGTGACAGTTACCATCTGGTTATAGGCAAAGTACGTGATGAGCAGTGCCGGAAACAGTGCAAGGATCAGATGCGTGATGAGCATCTTGGCACGCAGGGAAAGTTGATATTGGTAAAAATGATATATTTTTTTGATCATAAAAATTCCTTTTCCCGGTACTCAGAGGGTGAGAGCCCGACAACCTTTTTAAAGGTTTTTCCAAAATAGTTGCAGTCACAATAGCCCACCTGAGCTGCGATCTCATTGACCTTGTTGCGCGGATCGGAAAGCATCTGTTTTGCCTTCTCGATCCGGAAATTTGTCAGATACTGATTCAGTGTCTGACCGGTCTCAGTCTTGAAAACAGTACATAAATAGGAAGAAGACAAATGCACATGTTCGCTGATATCTTTGATGGACAGACTGCTGTTGCTGTAGTTATTGCTGATGTAATCTTTGATCAAAAACAGCGTGGAGCTTTCAGGGACTGTTGTATCCAGTATCTCAAAATACTGATTGAGCGCATTGCACAACAGTGTATGAAGCTCGTCCAGCGTTTTGCAGTCATTGATCTGCTCCAGCGGGCTTTGAACCGGACTGTCTGTCGGCGTGCTGATCTTTGATTCGTATTGTTGTTTGGAGAGTGACATAAATAATTTATAGTACAGATCTCTTGCCTGATTTGGCAAAAGATTGCGGTTGCCCTGAAGTATCTGCAGCAGTTCTTCGCAGATCGCGTTTGCAGCAGTCTGGTCTTTGGAGGCAAGTGTCTGGCTGAAGCGATCCGGAAACTGATGCATCCATGCGGAAGATACTGTCGAACCTTCTTCATAGGGTGTATAAATGCTTCCGTAAGGTGCGAAAAAAGAACTCTGCAGCAGTAATACCGCATTATTATAGGAACGGTATACATGTTCGCAGCCCTTGACGGTGTCTCCGAGAATAATATGAAAATGCGCCATGCCGCCGGAGCGGAGCATGTCCCGGATCTGTTGACAGATGTGGATAAGTGTCCGGTTTTCCGGTTTTTTTGTACCGTATAGATGGAGGATCACATGGGAGGCGTGCTTCATTGTATGCAGTTCAGCCATGTGATAGGAGGAAAGCAGCAGGTCAATCTGGGCAAAAAAATCCCGCAGCTGATCATCGGAGAGCTGAAAAAACAGCTGCTCGGTCCGGATGATCAGGGTCGTAAAATATTGTCCCGGTGTAAGGCTGTCAAACAGTTGTTTTACGGTCGCATCCAGATTGGCGCAAGCACCCGGCTGTGTCAGGGAAAGCGCCAGCTTGGAGCTGGCTTCTTGCAGGAAAAACTGGTTGGATTCCGTCTGGCGGCGCTGTTTTTGTACGAGAGCAACCGCTTCGGCAAGCGCCTCCGTGATCTCGGAGGTGACAAAGGGCTTTTCCACGTAGCTGACTGCTTTCAGATTGATGGCAGCCTTTAAATACTCCTTGTCAGAATATCCGCTCATGAAGATGATGGGACAATCGGGATTTTGTTCGCGCAGCCGTTTTGACAGCTCGATTCCGTCCATGCGGGGCATCCGCACATCTGTGAGCAGGATATCCGGCGCAGCGTTTTTCACGCATTCCAACGCGTGGAAGCCATCATCCGCACAGTCGATCTTTGTAATGCCCAGTGCGTCCCAGTTAATGCTGGATATAATGCCTTTTCGTGTCAGTTCCTCATCGTCCGCGATCAGAATATGCATGGTTCCCTCCTGAATTTTCCTCTAAAATGTATCTATTCAGCCCTCGGATCGATGCCCTTGGTTCTGAATAGAAACATTGTATCATTTTTTTCGACATCTGTCAGTTCTGTCATAAAAAATCGAAAAAATTTACCCGCAATCAAAAAAAATTACGATAGGTTTTTGCCGGGTGCAATGTTACGATAGATACAGGTTGAGAGAAATGTTTTTTGACGAACAAAGAGGAGGGAGAACGATCAATGGCTTCAGAATATGTTCTGGAATTGAAAGAGATCACGAAGATCTTTCCCGGTGTGAAGGCATTGGATAAGGTAAGCTTTCAGCTGAAGGCTGGCGAGATCCATGCGCTGATGGGAGAGAACGGAGCCGGAAAATCGACCTTTATCAAGGTTATTACCGGTGTACATAAGGCAGACGGCGGCGAAATGTATCTGAATGGCGAGAAGGTCGATTTTAAAGGACCGAACGACAGCCAGGCAGCAGGTATCGCAGCAATCTACCAGCATGTGACCGCATATCCGCACTTGAGCGTTGCGGAAAATATTTTTATGGGTCATGAAAAAGTAAAGCACGGCATGATCCAGTGGAAAGAGATGTATGCAGAGGCGGATAAGCTGCTTGCACAGCTCAACGCAGATTTTAAGTCTACTGCAGAGATGGGAACATTATCCGTTGCACAGCAGCAGATGGTAGAGATCGCTAAGGCATTATCTTCCAATGCAAAGATCATCATCATGGATGAGCCGACTGCATCTCTGACAAAGAACGAGTCAGAGAATCTGTACCGGATCGCAGAAAAACTGCGGGATGAGGGAGCTTCCATCATCTTCATCTCACACAGATTTGAGGATATGTATCGTCTGGCTACGCGGGTGACTGTGTTCCGTGATTCAAAATATGTAGGCACCTACGATGTGGATAAGATTTCCAATGCAGATCTGATCACCGCAATGGTAGGACGTGAGATCAAAGATATGTTCCCGAAGCCCGAGATCCAGCTGGGCGAGGAAGTGCTCCGCGTGGAAAATCTTTCCAGAGAGGGATTTTTCAAGGATGTGTCCTTCAGCGTGAGAAAGGGAGAGATCCTGGGACTGACAGGACTGGTCGGCGCCCGCAGAACAGAAGTGATCCAGACCATCTACGGCGTGGAGAAGCTTGACAGCGGAAAGATCTTCCTGGACGGAAAAGAAGTAAAGATCAAGAATCCGCGGGATGCCATCAAAAATGGTATCGGACTTTTGACCGAGGACCGTTCCAATCTGGGTCTGATCTTAGACTGGGGCATTGGAAGAAACATCACTTTGACAGAAATTGAAAAATACGGAAACAAGGTTTTCACCAACGACAAGGCGGAGCGTGCTGCAGCAAAGCAGCTTGCCGAGGAGGTAGATACCAAGGCGGTTTCCATTTTTGATAAGGTAAGCACACTTTCCGGTGGTAATCAGCAGAAAGTTGCAGTTTCCAAGATTCTTGCATCTGATCTGAAGGTGCTCATCATGGATGAGCCCACCAAGGGAATTGACGTCGGTGCAAAGGCAGAGATCTATGACATCATGGGTCAGTTGGCACAGCGGGGTTATGCGATCATCATGATCTCCTCCGAGATGCCGGAGGTACTGAACATGAGTGACCGGATCATCGTGATGTGTGAAGGTAAGATCACCGGTGAGTTAAGCCGCGAGGAAGCAACACAGGAAGGTATTCTGAAGTATGCAATGGCAAAATCTTTAAAGAATACTGCAGAAAATTGAGGAGAGGTGAGTGAAAAACATGGAAAACAAATCTATTTTGAAAAAAATCACCGGCTCTCGTGAAGTGATCCTGTTACTGATCGTAGCAGTTCTGGCGATTTTTATCGAGATAAAATCCGGCGGTGTATTTTTTCAGCTGGATAATCTGAACGGAATGTTCAAAAACTACGCAGTTGACTTTGTCATCGCGATCGGTATGATGCTCGTCATGCTGACCGGAGGTATCGATATCAGTGTCGGATCGACACTGGCGCTTTCCGGTATGTGTGCATCCCTGATCTTCAGAGATCATCAGGGCCTTCCCATCATCGCAGTATTTGCCATCGCAGTTGCAGTCGGTTTATGTTGCGGACTTCTGATCGGAACCGTGATCTCCTACGGCAAGGTTCCGCCGATCATCGCAACGATGGGCTGTATGAACGCATTCCGCGGTGCTACTTATCTGGTAGCACACAATGAGTGGGTCGCAGCAATGGACTTCACAGAGAGTTATAAGAATTTTGCACAGAAGAGTTATCTTGGATTTGGCATCGTAAATAACCTTCTGGTCATCGTGATCATTTTATATGTTATTTTCTACTGCATTCTGAAATGGACACCTGCAGGCCGTAAGATCTACGCGGTAGGTTCCAATGCAGAGGCAGCAGCTGTATCCGGAATCAATGTCAGAAAGGTAAAGACGATCTGCTATGTGATCCTCGGCGGACTGACCGGACTGGCAGGAGGAATGTTTACATCACTGTACGCGTCAGCACAGGGTAACATGGGTGAAGGTCTTGAGATGGACTGTATCGCAGCCTGTGTAGTAGGCGGTGTGAGCATGACCGGTGGTAAAGGAAACATTGTCGGAGTGTTCCTTGGCGCGCTGGTGATCGCCATCATTGGTAAGGGACTTCCGTTGATCGGTGTATCACAGTTCTGGCAGAAAGCGATCAAAGGTGTCATTATCCTTGTGTTCGTCATCCTGAACGTATTGGTACAGCGCTCTGTTGACAAAGCAGCATTAAAGAGGAGGGAGATTTAGTCATGGCAGGAAAATCAGGCAGAGAGATCATTGCAGAACAGCCCTTCTCCTGGAAGCATCTGCTTCTTCGCTGGGAGTCTATGCTGATTCTGCTGTTAGTAGTCGTAAACATCATGAACATCGCAATTTCCGATAAGTATTGGAGTGTGACCGGACTGTTCCGTGCGACGAATTCCTTCTTGAACATCGCATTTATGGTATTGCCGATGTGTTTTGTGTTAGTGCTGGGCGATATTGATATTTCCGTTGGTTCTATCTTAGCCTTCAGCGCAACGATGCTGGGAGTTACCTACAATGCAGGAGCTCCGATGATCGTGGCAGTACTTGTGGCGTTGCTGACCGGTACCGTCTGTGGATGCATCAATGGTGTGATCGCAACACAGTTTACCGAGTTGAACCCGATGATCATTACCTTCGGTACACAGGTCGTTTATCGCGGACTGTGCGAGATCATCTTAGGCGATCAGTCCACTGGTGGTCTGAACAACGTGATGTGGTTCTCAAATCTCTACTGGGGCAAGTTCGGCGGTGTGGTTCCGTATATGTTTATCGTGTTTGTACTGTGTGCCATCGTATTTGGTATTGTACAGCATAAGACGACCTTTGGACGCAGAATGTACGCCATCGGTGCAAACCGTGAGGCTGCAAGATATTCAGGCATCAATGTGCAGGGAACAAGATTCGTAGTATATGTCATCACCGGCCTGTTTGCCGGCGTGGCAGCAATCTTTACCGCAGCTTCCATGGGAAGTATCAACAATGCAGTTGGCAAAGGCACTGAGATGGACGCCATCGGTATCTGTGTGCTGGGCGGTATCTTAACTGACGGTGGTAAGGGTAACTTCATCGGCGCGATGATCTCCGTATTCCTTTTAGGACTGTTGGAGTATGGTCTTGGACTGGTCAATGTATCATCTAATGTTATGCTGGTCATCAAGGGAGCACTGCTGGTGATCTCAGTTATGATCCCGAATCTGAAGATCAACGTAAAGAAGAAAAAAATTGCATAAGGCTACAGACGGATGACTTCACATTCGTTTTAGCATAAACAAAAATCTTATGGGAGGTAAGAAAGAAATGAAGAAGAAAGTTCTGAGCGCATTATTATGCGTATCCATGGCAGCTACAATGTTAGTTGGATGTGGAAGCAGCAACGACGCAGCAGCAGACGCACCTGCAGCAGAAGATACTGCAGATGACGCTGCAGCAGAGGAGCCTGCAGCAGATGACGCTGCAGAGGAGGAGCCCGCAGCAGATGACGCTGCAGCTTCTACCGGAGATCTTACGACAGACAAGACCTACTGCCTGATCGTTAAGAGTGCAGGAAATCCTTACAACCAGAAAGAGGCTGAGGGATTCAAAGAGGCAATCGAGGCACAGGGTGGTACATTCGTACTTCAGGAGCCCGCAGCAGCAGATGCTGAGAGCCAGATTACCTGTATCAACAATGCAATTTCTCAGGGCGTAGATGCGATCGCGATCGCAGCGAACGATGCAGATGCATTACAGCCTGCATTGACTGAGGCAAAGAATTCCGGTATCCACGTACTTGCACTTGACTCTGCAACAAACGCAGCATCTCGTGAAGTATTCTGTAACCAGGCAGGTATCACTCAGGTTGGTGAGACTCTGATGGAGGCAGTAAAGGATATCTCCGGCGGCGAAGGAAAGTGGGCAATCCTGTCTGCAGCTTCTACCGCTACCAACCAGAATGCATGGATCGATTCCATGAAGTCTGTAATGGAAGGTTCTGACTATGCAGGACTTGAGTTAGTAGGCGTTTACTACGGCGATGATGAGTATCAGAAGTCCGTTGACCAGACAGATGCGATCTTAGCAGAGAACCCTGACGTTAAGGTTATCTGTGCTCCTACTACTGTAGGTATCATGGCAGCAGCTAAGGTTGTTGAGGATAAGGGTCTTGCAGGATCTGTAAAGGTTACCGGTCTTGGATTACCTTCAGAGATGGCTGACTATATCGGAACAACAGATTCAGATGCATGTCCTTACATGTTCCTGTGGAACCCGATCGACTTAGGTAGATTAGCTGGTTACACTGCAATCGCACTTGTAAATGGTGTGATCACTGGTGCTGAGGGAGACAGCTACACTGCTCCTGACGGAACTACATACGAAGTAACTGCAGCAAGCGATGGCGGTACTGAGATCATCCTTGGACCTCCGTTCGGATTCAATCCTGATAACATTGAGGAGTGGAAGACAGTTTACTAAGATCGTCTATCCAAAGGGACTGCTTCGGCAGTCCCTTTTTCTTCTTAGTGAGAGGCTTCAGACAGATACTGATTTTTATCAAACAAAACAGGAGGGTATCACAATGATCAAAGCATTTACCATGAAATTATACGAAGGACAGGCAGACGAATACGAAAAGCGTCACAATCAGCTGTGGCCCGAGATGAAGGACATGATCCATGAGCACGGCGGAAAGAACTATTCCATCTTTTTAGATGAGAAAACAAATGTTCTTTATGGTTATATTGAGATCGAGGACGAGGAGCTTTGGGCAAAGGGCGCAGACACTGCGATCAACCGCAAATGGTGGGATTTCATGGCAGATATCATGGAGACCAATCCGGACAACAGCCCGGTCTGCATCGACTTGAGACCGGTGTTCCATCTGGATTAATTTTGATTATCGACCGTCCACTGGCGGCGGAACTGATTGGGAGTCATGGACTCCCTTTCTTTAAATATACGGATAAAATAGCTGGACTGGTTCATGCCAATCTGATCAGCGATCTCATTGACCGACAGCTTGGAAAAACGGAGCAGCTCTTTTGCGTAGGAAAGCCTTGCACGAATGATATATTCATTGACAGGCATTCCTACGTATTTTTTAAATTCATGGGCCAGATGGTATTTGCTGATATGCTGCTGACCGGCCAGCAGATCCAGGGAGAGCGGTTCACGAAAATGCTTATCGATATAGCGTTTCGTTTCCAGCACGGTGGTGGGCAGCACAAAGGTGGTCTGGGAAAAGGTGCAGGTATCTGTCAAAAATTCGGTGAGCACATTTGTGATGAGCTGAGAGGAGATCAGTTCTGTGGTGACATCTGTTTTCTGGTGGATCGCCACAATGCGCCGGAGCGTGAGCTCCATGGAACATGTGTCCTGACATTGCAGCAGATGAAAGCCGTTTTTGACAAATTCCTCATAATAGCCAAGGGCATGGGTACCGTTGAAGTGCATCCACAGAAATTCCCACCGGCTGTCTGGCGCGCACTGGTAAAAATGACGTTCATTGCAGTTGATCAGACAGGCATAACCGGGGGTAAGCCGATAGATCTCGCCCTGATAGTGAAGGATTCCGCTGCCGGAGATCGTGAAGATGACCAGAAAGCTGTTCAGGTTTGCGCGCTCAGTGTAGTAGGATGCATCGGTCTTGAAATAACCACATTCCTGGATATAGAAAAATAACCGTTTAGCAGTTTCACTGGCGGTAGGCATCAGGCGGATCGAATCGCGGCTCCATCCGGCGGAATAATCTTCAAAATAATCGGTATTCATAGGCACTCCTTTTCGATAGCAAGATCGTGCTATTTTTGAACAATATTTTGGAATGACATTCGTTAAAAATATTGATATAGTAATCTTAACACAGAAAGAAGCAAAAGAAAACGAAGAAAGCAACAAAGTATTATTAAAAGGAGAGGATGCAGATGGAAAAATTAAAACCTGTAAAAAAAGCAAGGATCGGAGTTTACACCATGGGACTCAAGGCTTACTGGAATCAGTTTGCCGGGCTTCGTGAGCGCATGATCGAATACGGACAGTTTATCGCGGACCGGATCGCACAGATGGATCAGGCAGAAGTTTATTTTTACGGTTTGGTGGATTGCCCGGAGGAAGGAAAAAAGGCGGGGGAATATTTCAACGAGCACAATGTCGATCTGATTTTTGCACATTCCGGAACTTATGTAACAAGTGCGTCGGTACTTCCGGTGCATCAGATCTGCCCGGCATTTACCGTGATCTTAAATCTCCAGCCTACGGCGCGCATCAATTATGAAGTGACAACCACCGGAGAGTGGCTGGCTCACTGCGGAGCATGTCCGGTGCCGGAGCTTGCCAATGCATTTCACCGGGCAGGAATTTCCTGCAAGATCGTAAATGGTCTGCTGGGACTGGACTATACGCCGGAAATCTCCATGACGGATGAAAACACAGCTGAAAGGCCGGAGGCAAAGCGCGCATGGAAGCAGATTGAGGAGTGGGTCAAGGCAGCATCCGTGAAGGCAGGGCTGCGGGGCTGTAGATTCGGTTTTCTCGGCGGCTATTATTGCGGTATGTTGGATATGTACAGTGACTTCGCGATGTTTCAAGGGCAGACCGGCGCCCATGTAGAGGTGCTGGAAATGTGTGACCTGAACCGTCAGATGGAAACTGTGACGGACGCAGAGGTGGCGGAAAAGAGACATGAGATCGAAGAGTTTTTCATCATCAGTGATGATAAAGCGGCAGATCCTCTGGCGCAGAAACCTACGGAAGAGCAGCTGAACTGGTCCGCACGTGTGGCAGTGGCACAGGAGAAAATGGTAAAAGAGTACGATTTGGATGCACTTTGCTACTATTACCACGGCGCACCGGGCGGCGAATACGAAAAGCTGCAGAGCGGATTTATCGTAGGACATTCCCTGCTTACCGCAAAGGGTATCCCCTGCGCAGGTGAAGGTGATCTGAAGACTTGTCTGGCAATGAAGATCTGCGATATGGTCGGAGTCGGCGGCAGCTTCTGCGAGATCGTAGTGACTGACTATGAGGACGGAACGATCCTGTTGGGACATGACGGTCCCTTCCATTTGGCTATCGCGAAAGGAAAACCGTTTCTGCGGGGCCTGGGTCTGTACCACGGCAAGCAGGGCAGTGGTGTCTCCGTGGAGGCAAAGGTACGTCCCGGTGCCATCACAAATCTCGGCTGTACCCAGACGGTTGACGGCAAGCTGAAGCTCACGATCACGGAAGCAGAAGCCACAGACGGAACGATCATGACCATCGGTAATACCCAGACACCGGTGAAATTCAAAAAGGATCCGGATGCCTATATGGACGAGTGGTTTGCAGAGGCTGTGACACACCACTTTGCGATGAGCGTCGGACATAACGCATCTTTATTTGAAAAGATCGGTGAGATGTTACATGTGCCGTATGTAGTTCTGGATAAATAGGAGCGGGTATTTGTTTCAAAGGCCGAAAGATGCAATAATAATCCCTCAAATCTAAAAATTTTACGGTGCACGGAATTCATGAAAAATGATATGATATCCTTGCACCGTATTATATTGGTTTTTCATGTGTCTGCGCGAACCACTGCAGAGTACATTTACATACATAAAAAGAGAGGTAAGGTCATGAGAACACGGATGAGAAATAGAATGGGATTGTTGGCGCTGGCGCTGAGCGCAACGCTCCTGAGCGGATGCGGAACAGACAATCTGCAGAAAGCGGACAGCAAAGTGGAGATCGAGGCGGCAGACAGCCTGTTGGCGCCGGCCTGCATCAACGGAAAATACGGTTATATCGACGCAAACGGAGATATCACCATCCAGTTTAAGTATGAAGACGCGCAGGTTTTTTCAGAGGATGACAGACTGGCATCCGTAAAGTTTTCCGGAAAGTACGGATATCTGGATGCAAACGGGGAGAAGGCAATAGATTACAGCTATGATTATGCAGGTGTTTTTCATCACGGCTATGCGGTTGTTTGCAAGGACAGTCTGTATGGCGTGATCGATACGGACGGAAATGAAGTTGTTGCATGTGCTTATGATACCATCGGAAATGTGGCAGCCAACGGGTTGGCGGTATTCAGTACAAATGATACCTATGGCTATGTGGACATGAAAGGCAATGTAGCCATTAAAGCAGTCTATGAAGATGCGGCAGAATTCACGGATAACGGACTGGCGCTGGTGAAAAAAGACGGAAAATACGGATTTATCGACAGTACCGGAGAGGTTGTGATCCCGCTTGAATACGAGTATGCGGAAAGCTTTAAAAACGGCTATGCGGTAGCAGTCAAAAATAAAAAGAACGGATTTTTGGATGCAGAGGGAGAGGCGATCCCCTTTACATATGAAACAGCCTTCGGATTTGCATCGAACGGACTGGCAGCCGTACAGATCGGCGACAAATGGGGCTATATCAACGCCGCAGGTGAGACAGTGATCGAACCGGTTTATGCAACTGCATATAGCTTTTCCGACGCAGGGATAGCGATGGTAACGGAGGATGGCAAATACGGTTACATTGACGAAAACGGAAGCTATATCGTAAAACCCGAGCTTGCCTTTGCCCAAAGCTTCGCCGGAGGCTATGGAGCAGTTCAGGATGGCGAGAGCGGCCTGTGGGGATTTGTGGATCCTTCCGGAAATCAGCTGACCAAACCGGTATTTAAGGCAGTCAATGGATTTGCGGATAACGGCCTTTGCATCGTTCAGCTGGAAAACGGAAAATGCGGACTTCTCGCCACAGATGGGAAACTCAAAGTGGAGGCGAAATATACCGCGCTGGGAAATTTTGTGAAGGTGAGATAAAAACCGGTTAAAACTAGTTGAAAGCCGTATGAGATTGCGTTACAATATACTTAAGAAATTGGCACGATCAGTCGATAAAACGAATAAGAGACACGGATGTCTGAAATTTTTCACCGGAACCGTCTGGAGGTTCTGTGTATGATCAAAGGAGTGACAGAAGCATGAGCTACAATTTTAATGTCAGCACTTTATTTTCCGGCCTGAATTCCGGCAGTACATCAGGTACATCGGGACTGAGCAGCGTGTTGTCCGATTACGGTGCGATCCGCAACGGCTCTTACGGCAAGCTGTTGAAGGCTTATTACAATAACGTCGACAACAGTGCTGTGAAGTCGGCATACAACAGTGCAGTGAAAAACTCTAACACCTCGACGGCAGCAGACAGCAGCGCGACGATCAAGGAGCTGCAGAGCACGACGGATGACCTGACCTCGTCTGCAAAGGATCTCTATACCACCGGTTCCAAGTCTGTATTTAATAAAAAGTCAGTCACTGACGAAAACGGTCAGACAACACAGCAGTACGATACAGATGCCATCTACAAGAGAGTGAAGAGTTTTGTGGATGACTACAACAGCGTGCTGGAGGCAGCAGACAAGTCTGCGGATACTAAGGTACAGAACAGTGTGATCGGCATGATCAACTACACGAAGATGGAGTCCAACATGCTCAGCAAGCTTGGCATCACCATCGGATCTGATTATCAGATGTCGATCGACGAGGATACCTTCAAAAAAGCGGACATGAGTGTGGCAAAGAGTTTGTTCAACGGCACCGGCTCCTACGCCTACACGATCGCCAGCAAGTCTGCAATGACCAATTCCTACGCAGACATGGAAGCAGCGAAGGCGAACACCTACACTAAGTATGGAAGCTACGGAAGCACGTACAGTTCAGGTTCTATCTATAACTCGTATTTCTAGTATTTTAAAGGGATTTTTCACTTGAAAAATCCCTTTTTTTATGTATAATGGTAGTCGACGCGTGAAAATAAAGAAAAAATGAATGAGGTCAAATCATGATTAGTGCAAATAATGTGAGTTTGCGTCTCGGAAAGAGAGCACTTTTTGAGGACGTAAACATTAAATTTACAGAAGGAAACTGCTACGGACTGATCGGTGCCAACGGCGCAGGAAAATCTACGTTTTTAAAGATCCTGACCGGTGAGCTGGAGCCCACGAGCGGAGATGTAGTCATCACTCCCGGACAGCGTCTTTCTTTCTTAAAGCAGGATCACTTCCAGTATGACGAGTACAGCGTGCTTGATACGGTCATCATGGGTAACCAGAGACTGTATGATGTGTCCAAGGAAAAGGACGCGATCTACATGAAAGAGGATTTTACCGATGAGGACGGTATCCGTGCCAGTGAGCTGGAGGCAGAGTTCGCCGAGATGGACGGATGGAATGCGGAGAGTGACGCTGCCACATTGTTGAACGGACTTGGCATCCCCACGGAGGAACATTATACACTGATGAAGGATCTGCCCGGTGCGCTGAAAGTCAAGGTGTTGCTGGCGCAGGCATTGTTCGGAAATCCGGATATTCTGCTTCTCGACGAGCCGACGAACCACCTGGATCTGGATGCCATCGCGTGGCTGGAGGAGTTTTTGATCAACTTCAACAACACCGTCATCGTCGTATCCCATGACCGTTACTTTTTAAATAAGGTATGTACGCATACCGCCGATATCGACTACGGCAAGATCCAGCTCTATGCCGGAAACTACGATTTCTGGTACGAGTCCAGTCAGCTCCTCATCAAGCAGATGAAGGAAGCAAACAAGAAGAAGGAAGAGAAGATCAAGGAGCTGCAGGAATTTATCTCCCGTTTCTCTGCCAACGCTTCCAAATCCAAGCAGGCAACTTCGCGTAAGCGAGCTTTAGAGAAGATCCAGCTGGAAGAGATGAAGCCCTCCAGCCGTAAGTATCCTTACATTGATTTCCGCCCGAACCGTGAGATCGGAAACGAGGTGCTGGAAGTGCACAACATCAGTAAGACCATTGATGGTGTCAAGGTACTGAACGATGTTTCTTTTATCATGGGTCATGATGACAAGATCGCCTTTGTGGGCAGCAATGAGCTGGCAAAGACGACATTGTTCAAGATCCTTGCCGGTGAGATGGAGCCGGATGAGGGCAATTACAAGTGGGGCGTGACGACGAGCCAGTCCTATTTCCCGAAGGACAATTCTTCTATATTTAATGATAACGATCTGGCGATCACCGACTGGCTGACCCAGTTTTCCGAGATCAAGGATGCGACCTATGTGCGCGGTTTTCTCGGACGTATGCTCTTTGCAGGTGAGGACGGCATGAAGCGCATGAAGGTGCTCTCCGGAGGAGAAAAGGTGCGCGTGCTCCTGTCCCGTATGATGATCGAGGGTTCTAACGTGCTCATTCTTGATGAGCCCACCGACCACCTGGATATGGAGAGTATCACTGCATTAAACAACGGTTTGATCAAATTCCCGGGCGTGCTCCTGTTTGCATCCCGTGACCATCAGGTGGTGCAGACGACGGCAAACCGTATCATCGAGTTTATGCCAGACGGAACGATCATCGACAAGATCACGACCTACGATGAGTACCTTGAAAGTGATGAGATGGCAAGAAAGAGAGCTGTATACTCAATGTCAGAGAGTGATTCAGAAGATAACTAGACAAATCATCAGGAGATGCCCTTCGGGGCATCTCCTTTTCGAGTAAAACACATTTTGCACTTCGATTTGTACAGTATCGAACCTTTACAAGCCAAAAAATAAATGTTATGATAGACACTAGGTCGATATGACAAAGAATGCGTCATAATTTGGCGCAAAAAATAAAGGAGGATAATACCAATGCCCAGAGCAAAACAGTCAATGGATGGTAATACCGCTGCCGCTCATGTAGCTTATGCCTACACCGAAGTAGCAGGTATCTATCCTATCACACCTTCTTCTCCGATGGCTGATACCGTTGATCAGTGGTCAGCAGCAGGACAGAAGAACATTTTCGGAAATACCGTTAAGGTTGTAGAGATGGAGTCTGAGGCCGGCGCAGCAGGTACCGTACACGGTTCCCTTGCAGCAGGTGCTTTGACAACCACCTTTACTGCTTCACAGGGATTATTACTGATGATCCCCAACATGTATAAGATCGCAGGTGAAAATTTACCTTCCGTATTCCATGTATCTGCACGTACCGTATCTTCACACGCACTGAACATTTTCGGTGATCACAGTGACGTATACGCTTGCCGTCAGACCGGTTTCGCTATGTTAGCAGAGACCAACCCTCAGGAAGTTATGGACTTAAGCCCCGTTGCACACTGTGCAGCATTAGAGGGAAAGGTTCCTTTCGTAAACTTCTTCGATGGATTCCGTACTTCTCATGAGATCCAGAAGATCGAGAAGTGGGATTATGAGGATCTGAAGGATATGTGCCCGATGGACGCTGTAAAGGAGTTCCGTGCACATGCATTAAATCCTGAGCATCCGGCAGCTCGTGGTTCACACGAGAACGGTGACGTTTTCTTCCAGCATCGTGAGGCTTGCAACGGCTTCTATGACGCACTTCCCGCAGTTGTTGAGAAGTATATGAAGAAAGTAAACGAGAAGTTGGGTACCAATTACGACCTGTTCAACTACTACGGAGCAGAGGATGCTGACCGCGTGATCATCGCGATGGGTTCTATCTGTGACGTTGCAGAGGAAGTAATCGACTACTTAACCGCAAAGGGAGAGAAAGTCGGACTCATCAAGGTTCGTTTATATCGTCCCTGGTCTTCACAGGCTATCTTAAAGGTACTGCCTAAGACTGTTAAGAAGATCGCTGTATTAGACAGAACAAAGGAGCCCGGTTCTTTAGGAGAGCCGTTATTCCTGGATGTAGCTACCACACTTCGTGAGGCTGGCTTAAATGACATCATCCTGACCGGCGGACGTTACGGTTTAGGATCAAAGGATACTCCTCCTTCATCTGTATTCGCTGTATACAAAGAGCTGGAGAAGGACGAGCCCAAGGCACGTTTCACCATCGGTATCGTTGATGATGTGACCAACTTAAGCTTACCTGAGGTTAAGCCTGCTCCCATCACTTCTGCACCCGGAACCAAGGAGTGCAAGTTCTGGGGTCTTGGTGGAGATGGTACTGTAGGTGCGAACAAGAACTCTACAAAGATCATCGGAGACCACACAGACAAGTATATCCAGGCATACTTCCAGTATGACTCTAAGAAGACCGGTGGTATCACCATTTCTCACTTACGTTTTGGTGACAACCCGATCAAGAGCCCTTACTACATCAACCAGGCAGACTTCGTAGCTTGCCACAACCCTGCATATGTTACTCAGGGTATGAAGATGGTTCAGGACGTAAAGCCGGGCGGAGTATTCATGATCAACTGCCAGTGGTCAGATGAAGAGTTAGAGCATCATCTGAACGCAGATGCAAAGAAATATATCGCTGACAACAACATTCAGTTATACACCATCAACGCGATCGATAAGGCTATCGAGATCGGTATGGGTAAGAGAACCAATACCATCTTACAGTCTGCATTCTTCAAATTAGCAGACGTTATGCCCATCGATGAGGCTGTTGAGTATATGAAGCAGGCTGCTAAGAAGTCTTACTCAAAGAAGGGTGATGCTGTCGTAGAGATGAACTACAAGGCAATTGATGCCGGTGTAGACGCCGTACACAAGGTAGAAGTTCCTGAGTCTTGGAAGAACCCGGCTCCGGATGCTCCGAAGGCTGAGAAGACCGGTCGTCCTGAGGTTGTTGATATGGTCAACAAGCTGTTAGATCCTATCTCTAAGATGGATGGAGACAGCCTGCCTGTATCTGCATTCAAGGGTATCGAGGATGGTCAGTTTGAGACCGGCGCATCTGCATACGAGAAGCGCGGTACTGCTGTAACTGTTCCTGAGTGGGATGCTGAGAAGTGTATCCAGTGTAACAACTGTGCATTTGTCTGCTCACATGCTACCATCCGTCCGTTCTTACTGAGCGATGACGAAGTAAAGGCAGCTCCTTCTAACATCAAGTTAGCAGACATGAAGCCGAAGGCTGGCGAGTACAAGTACACCATGAGCGTATCTCCGTTAGACTGTATGGGATGCGGCGAGTGTATCACTGTCTGCCCGACCAATGCGATCGCAATGGTTCCTCAGGAGTCACAGGCAGCAGAGCAGCCGGTATTTGATTATTTAGTAGCTAACGTTGGAAAGAAGGATATCGGTCTTTCTGATATCACACCTAAGGGCTCACAGTTCAATCAGCCCTTACTTGAGTTCTCAGGCTCTTGTGCTGGATGTGCTGAGACCTCTTATGCAAGATTGATTACCCAGTTATTCGGTGAGCAGATGTACATCTCTAATGCAACAGGATGTTCATCTATCTGGGGTAACCCGGCAGCTACCTCACCTTACACTGTAAATAAGGACAGCAAGAAGGGACCTGCATGGTCTAACTCACTGTTCGAGGACAATGCTGAGCATGGTCTTGGTATGGAAGTCGGACAGAAGTATCTGCGTGACATGGCTATCGAGTCTGCAAAGGCTTGCGCTACCTCTGACAAGGCATCTGCTGAGTTAAAGGCTGCTTTCGATAAGTTCATGGAGACCAAGGACAACACCAAGGCAAATGTTGAGCCTACAAAGGCCCTGATCGCAGAGTTAGAGAAGGCTGCTGCTGCAGGATGTCCTGACGCACAGGCAGCGATCGAGAAGAAGGACTGTCTCTTATACACATCTGACGCTGCCGACGATATGCAGTGTG
>CALZQA010000029.1 GCA_945828315.1 uncultured bacterium
AACCTTTATATCTTCAGCAGTTCCGGTAATTGGAGTTGGGATGAAGAATATAATATTGGCGAATATAATATTTATCAGCTGCCAGACCTTCAAGAATTTGACGGTATTATTCTTGATCTTAACAATGTTGTTATGGAAGATGTCCGTCAGGCGACAATAGATCGGGCGAAAGCCTCCGGTGTACCGGTGATTTCCTTGGGCTGTGAGATAGATGGCTGTTATTATGTGGGAATTGATAATTATCACGCGATGTATGAAATGATCGCGCATATGCATGAAACACATGGATGTCAAAGCTACTGGTTTGTTATGGGGCCTCGTGAAAATTATGAGAATGCTAAACGTCTGGAAGGCTTAAAGGCATATATGGCTGAGCATCGGATCACATATTCGGATGATGATTTTTATTTTGGAAACTTCGAATATGCTTGTGGATTGGAAGGATTTGAGACTTTGTTTCAGAAACATCAAAAGCTTCCGGATGCGATCATTTGTGCAAATGATAACATAGCGGTAGGTGTTGGAGAGGCATCTCTAAAGCATGGATTTCATATTCCGGATGATTTTAAAATGACCGGATTTGATAATTTTGATAAAGCCAGCATATATCACCCAAATATTACGACTGTCAGCCACGTGAGGGAAGATGTCGGAATTCGCTGTGCGGATCTGTTTTTGCAGTTATGGGCGGGTGAAAAGCCGCAACGATTAATTCATACTGTTTCAAAGCCATTATATTGGGAGAGCTGTGGATGTGGGAATCATGCCCGGCTTGATGTACGGAAAAATCTGAAAGATCGTATGATGTATGATATCCAGACGCAGGAATTTCAGGAAATGGTCCTGTTGTTGGAATATAAGTTGCAGAGCTGCCAGTCTATTCCTGATATAATGGATTGTATTGCAAAATTTGTGTCATCATTTCAATGTGATGCTATGTATCTTGTGATGGATGAACGGATTCATACATATAAAAGACAGGCAAAGGTTAATGAAAAACAGGATCTGTCTCAAGGAACAGAATTTGTTCAAAATGGATATCCCTCTAAAATGCAGATACAGTTTGCTTACGAAAATGGAAAACGCCTGAATGAAATTGAGATGACAACGATCGAAGGTATTTTTCCGACCTTTGATTTTGATCGAAGCAGACAGGATTTCCTGTTCTTGCCGTTACATTTTGGAAAAGATACCATTGGCTATTTCGTTATCCGCAATGCAGTTTACCTGCTGGAACAGCAGTACTTGTTTGATGTGATGGGTGTTCTCACAAAGGCGATTGAAAATTTTCATAAAAAAGAAAAGCTACAGTATATGAATGATCTCCTTTCAAAGCTTTATGTGCATGATGCGGTAACCGGGCTGTATAATCGAATGGGTTATATGAAGTTCGGTAATGATTTCTTGTTGGAAAAGCATCGAAAGGGACAAAAAGTCACTGTTTATTTTATAGATCTTGACAGATTAAAAGAGATCAATGATGAATTCGGGCATGAGTTTGGAGATTTTGCAATTATAGCTGTTGCCCGTGCAATGGAGAGATGTAGTGAAAGAGGCGCTTTCATTGCCAGGATCGGTGGTGATGAGTATGTTCTTTTACAGCAGACACTTGATGCTGAGAAAGAAGAACAGTTCAAATGCGATATACGTCGTGAACTGAGTGATAAAGCCAGACAAACAGAATTTCCGATGCCATTGACGATCAGTATCGGATCGGTGGTTACAAACCCGACGAAGAATGACAGCCTGGAAGAATATGTGCGGCTGGCAGATGAAAAAATGTACGAAGAAAAGGTTGCAAAAAAAGCGAACCGGAAATAGAGGAAGCTTATGCAGTTAGCATGGATCACAGCGCCCGTCATCGGAGGACTGATCGGACTTATTACAAATTCATTGGCAATTAAGATGTTGTTTCGACCGCATCGTGCCGTTTATATCGGACGATTTCATGTTCCCTTTACACCTGGTCTGATTCCAAAGGAAAAAGAGCGGATCGCAAGTGCGATCGGTGAAGTAATCTCAAAATATCTGTTGGATGATGCAACGATCCAAAAAGCGATCTGTGATCCGAAGATCAAGGAGAAAGTGGCTGTTCATATACATGGATTGATCTTACGGATGAAGCAGGTGACGATCTCACTGGAAGTGTTTCTGGATCAAAAAGGGTTAGCAGATCCGGTGAATATTATGGAAACAGGACTTCGAAATTCTGTTGGTGACTATGTGACAAAGGCTGTGACGGAGAGTGACTTGATGGATGAATTGATCGATAGTGCGCTTTTGTCTGTTCAGGCTGAAATGAATCCGATTGTGGCGAGGATTGCAAAAAATCCGTTGGAGTCTGCAAAACCGCAGATCATTGCCAACACAAAAGAGATGCTGCGGGAGCGCGGTCCTCAGATGATCGGTGGTTATATCGATCAGAAATACACGGAAATCTGTGATTATAAGATCTGTGACCTCGCGGAGCTTGCAGAAAAACATGAGAAGGAAGCAGTTGATTTTCTGTGGGATAAATATGTGTATTTTATAGAACAGAAATCCGCGTCGCTTTTAAAAGCTCTGGATCTGCAGCGGATCGTAGAGGAGCGTATCAATGGATATGATATGGCACAGCTGGAAAAGATCATTCTGTCAATTTCTAAGAAGGAGTTGAATGCGCTTGTATGGCTGGGTGGACTGCTCGGCATGCTAATGGGATTTGTAAATCTGTTGTTTTAGACTTGACGGATGGGATGAATTTTGATAATATGAATAAGTATCATAACAAGGCGACTTAGCCAAGTGGTAAGGCGTGGGACTGCAACTCCCTGATCATCGGTTCAAATCCGTTAGTCGCCTTAAAAAAAGTGCATGTCAGCAAAAACTGACATGCATTTTTTTCATAATGGAAGTTCTGATTATTCTGCAACCACTTTTGCAAATTTCTTTTTACCGCGTTTTACTACCTTTCCATCACCGGAAAAGTCATCCAGCTTGTAGGAAGCAGCAATGTCAGTTACTTTCTCACCGTCAACGGTAACACCACCCTGCTGAACAGCACGACGGGCATCGGAACGGCTGTCACAGAGACCTGCTTTCACGAGTACAGCCATGATGTCCATATCACGCTCTGCAAAATCATCAGCGGTAACAGTAACTGTGGGCATGTTTGCAGTTTCTCCTGCACCGGAAAACAGCGCACGAGCGCCCTCCTGAGCTTTATTAGCTTCTTCTTCGCCATGAACCAGTTTCGTCAGTTCATAAGCAAGGATCTCTTTTGCCTGGTTGAGCTGTGCACCTTCCCAGTGATCCATCTCATCGATCTGCTCCAGAGGCAGGAATGTCAGCATACGGATACATTTAAGTACATCCGAGTCGGCCACGTTTCTCCAGTACTGATAGAAATCAAAGGGAGAAGTCTTGTTCGGGTCAAGCCATACAGCGCCGGACTGTGTCTTTCCCATCTTTTTGCCTTCGGAATTTAACAGCAGGTTAATGGTCATAGCGTAAGCATCCTTGCCCAGCTTGCGGCGGATCAGCTCTGTGCCGCCGAGCATGTTTGCCCACTGATCATCTCCGCCAAACTGCATGTTACAGCCATATTTCTGGAACAGCTCAAAGAAGTCGTAGCTCTGCATGATCATGTAATTGAACTCCAGGAAGGTAAGACCTCTTTCCATACGCTGTTTGTAGCATTCATGAGAAAGCATGCGGTTGACACTGAAGTGTGCACCTACCTCACGCAGTACATCAATATAGTTTAAGTCCATCAGCCAGTCAGCGTTGTTTACTAATAATGCTTTTCCCTCTGAAAAGTCGATAAAACGACTCATCTGTTTTTTGAAACATTCCACATTGTGTGCAATAGTCTCTGTGGTCATCATCTGGCGCATGTCGGTACGGCCGGAAGGGTCACCGATCATCGCTGTTCCTCCTCCAATCAGGGCAATTGGTTTATTACCTGCCATCTGAAGACGTTTCATCAGGCATAATGCCATGAAATGTCCGACATGCAGACTGTCGGCAGTGGGGTCAAAGCCGATGTAGAAGGTTGCTTTACCATTGTTGATCAATTCTTTGATCTCTGCTTCATCGGTCACCTGGGCGATCAGACCGCGGGCAACCAGTTCGTCATAAAGTGTCATAGTTTTGTCCTCTCTTTTTTTGTATTTGATGGAATTATGGAATAAAAAAACCCTTCTCCGTGCCTTACACGAAAAAGGGCGATCGTTCGTCGCGTTACCACCTTTTTTTACTGATCATTCACACGATCAGCCTCTGTCAGATGTCCATCAACATCTGTCCACAATAACGGGTGGACCCGTCGCAGCCTACTCTGTTTCATCGTTTGACTTATGATTTTCATTTCGGTGCGCAGCTTGGAGATGTATTCATGAAAAATTCTGCCTGCGCCTCTCACCAACCGGCGGCTCTCTGTAGGTGTATGCCTTCCACTACTTGTTCTCGTCGTTGCCTTTGCGCCTTTATTATAAAAAGGGCAGTCTTATTTGTCAAGAAAAAAGTATCTGAAATGTGGATAGAAGTTGCAAAAAGGTGACGAAGTGGGTATAATCAATAAATAGCAGGCGATTGCGGTTGCTCCTGCAGCTGCGTGATTTTTATGAAAAGGAGATGTGAAAATGGCTTTTTTTGATAAGTTAAGCGAGACACTTGTGAACGCAAGCAAGGATGTCAGCCAGAAGGCAAAGGATCTGTCCGGCACAGCAAAGCTTACGATGGATATTCACACCAAGGAAGACCAGGTGCAGAAGATGTATGCGCAGATCGGTAAGCTTTATTTTGAAGAACATAAGGATGATGATCCGGCAGTTTATGAGCAGATGACTCAGATCAAAGAGGCACTGGCTGTCATTGAGGATATGAAGAAAGAATTAATGGAACTGAAAGGTGCAAAGGTTTGTCCTCGCTGCGGTCAGGAAGTTAAGGCAGCAGATGCTTACTGCAAGAACTGCGGTGCAAAGATGGAAGATGAAGACATTGTTGTGGATGCCGTTGTAAAAGAGGCACCCGCAGAAGAAACTGTTTCTGAAGAGACAGTAAAGGAAGAAATTACAGAGGAAGTATTTGAGGACTAGAAAAATGGCAGATAAGGGAAAATATTATATCACGACCGCGATCGCATATGCGTCCGGTAAACCTCATATCGGTAATACGTATGAGATCGTGCTGGCGGACAGCATCGCGCGTTTTAAAAGACAGGAAGGTTACGACGTTTTCTTCCAGACCGGAACGGACGAGCACGGTCAGAAGATTGAGTTAAAGGCTGCAGATGCCGGAGTGACCCCCAAGGAATATGTGGATAACGTTGCAGGAACGATCAAAGATATCTGGGACCTGATGAATACCTCTTACGATAAGTTTATCCGTACGACAGATGATTATCATGAGAAGCAGGTTCAGAAGATTTTCAAGAAATTATATGACAAGGGCGATATTTATAAGAGTTCTTATGAAGGACTTTACTGTACACCCTGTGAGTCCTTCTGGACAGAGTCACAGCTGGTGGACGGCAAATGTCCGGACTGCGGACGGGAGGTAAAGCCTGCGAAGGAGGAGGCATACTTCTTTAAGATGAGCAAGTATGCAGACCGTCTGATCGATCATATCAACACGCATCCGGAATTTATTCAGCCCGTCTCTCGTAAGAATGAGATGATGAACAACTTTTTATTGCCTGGATTACAGGATCTGTGTGTATCCCGTACCTCTTTTGACTGGGGGATTCCGGTAGATTTTGATGATAAGCATGTTGTTTACGTATGGCTGGATGCACTGACAAACTATATCACCGGTATCGGCTATGACTGTGACGGCAATTCCACGGAGCAGTTCAACAAAAACTGGCCGGCAGATCTGCACCTGATCGGCAAGGATATCATTCGTTTCCATACGATCTACTGGCCGATCTTTTTGATGGCACTGGATCTTCCGCTTCCGAAGCAGGTGTTCGGACACCCGTGGCTGCTTCAGGGTGACGGAAAGATGAGTAAGTCCAAGGGAAACGTGCTTTATGCAGATGAGTTGGTAGATTTCTTTGGTGTGGACGCGGTACGTTACTTTGTACTGCACGAGATGCCTTTTGAAAACGACGGTGTCATTTCATGGGATCTGCTGGTGGAGCGCATCAACTCTGACCTGGCAAATACCATGGGAAATCTGGTCAACCGTACGATCTCCATGAGCAACAAGTATTTTGACGGTGTTGTGAGACGAACCGGAGTGATCGAGCCGGTGGATGAAGATCTTGCCAAAGTTGCAATCGAGGCAAAAGATAAGGTTGTTGCCAAGATGGCTGAGCTTCGCGTGGCAGATGCCATCACAGAGATCTTCAATCTGTTCAAACGATGCAATAAATATATTGACGAGACGACACCCTGGATCCTAGCTAAGGATGAAGCGACCATGCCTCGTCTGTCAGAAGTGTTATATAATCTGGTAAACAGTATCAACATTGGTGCTACATTGTTAAAGAGCTTCATGCCTGAGACATCGGAAAAGATCCTTAAGCAGATCAATGCAAAAGAGATCCCTTTTGATGAGCTGGATCAGTTTGGTTCCTATGTGAGTGGAACAAAAGTAACCGACAAGCCTGAGATCCTATTCGCGAGACTGGATATCAATGAAGTGATGGCGCGTGTAAACGAACTGCATCCGCCGGTAGAAGAGAAGGCAGAGAAGCCCGCAGAGCCAGTGATCGATATTGATCCCAAGGATGAGATTACCTTCGAGGAATTTGGAAAAATGCAGTTCCAGGTCGGTGAGATCATCGAGTGCAAAGCGGTTGAGAAGTCCAAAAAACTGCTCTGTTCACAGGTTCGTATCGGCAGTCAGGTAAAACAGATCGTTTCCGGTATCCAGAAACACTATACGCCGGAAGAAATGGTCGGAAAGAAAGTCATGGTTTTGGTAAATTTGAAGCCTGCGAAGCTCGCCGGCGTATTGTCTGAAGGTATGCTTCTGTGCGCAGAGGATGAGAACGGTGAGTTATCACTCATGGTTCCCGAAAAGAAAATGCCTGCCGGAGCAGAGATTTGTTAAAGGATTGAGCTATGATATTTGAGACACATGCTCATTATGATGATGAGCGTTTTGCTGAGGATCGGGGGGAGCTGCTCGCACAGCTCCCTTCTCTTGGTATTGGAAAAGTGATCAATGTGGCATCCACGATCCCTTCTATTGAGGAATGTGTAGAGCTGGCGCGTACGTATGATCATGTTTATGCGGCAGTCGGTGTGCATCCCAGTGAATTGGAAGGAATGAGTGACGCTGTTATAGAAAACATGCGGGAATTGGTCACATGGGATAAAACAGTGGCGATCGGGGAGATCGGTCTGGATTATTATTGGGAAAAAGATGAAGCAGTGCAAAAGATACAACGGGAGTGGTTTACAAGACAGATGGAACTGGCGCGTGAAGCAGGACTCCCGGTGATCATTCATTCCAGAGACGCGGCGGAAGATACATTGACACTGATGAAAGACATACATGCGGAGAACATTCCGGGTGTCATTCACTGCTATTCCTATTCGCCGGAGCTGGCGAGGGAATATGTGAAGATGGGCTATTATATCGGCGTGGGCGGCGTTGTCACATTTAAAAATGCCAAAAAGCTCGTGCAGACCGTAGCAGAGACACCGATGGAACGCATCCTGCTTGAAACAGACAGTCCCTACCTCGCTCCCGAACCTCATAGAGGACATCGAAACGATTCGCGGGAACTCGTATACGTGGTAGAGAAAATAGCCGAAATAAAGGGTATCACCCCGGAGGAAGTCGAGGATATCACTTGGGATAACGCGTGCAGGCTGTTTCAAGTGTAAAGATGGTGACAGGTGTACACAGATTGTTTATGTGACGTGTGCACTTTTCAAATTTTAGGAGAAAACATGGCATATTTAGGCGAACCTCAGCACACGATCGCTGTGCTGCAAAAATACAACTTTCATTTTCAGAAGAAATTCGGGCAGAATTTCCTGATCGACACACATGTGCTGGAGCGAATTATCTCTGAAGCAGGTGTGACAAAGGACGATTTTGTCGTGGAGATCGGGCCCGGAATCGGCACGATGACGCAGTATCTGTGCGAGGCAGCAGGCGCAGTGGCGGCAGTGGAGATTGATAAAAACCTGATCCCGATCCTACAGGATACACTGAGCGAGTATGACAATGTGGAGATCATCAATCAGGATATTTTAAAAGTAGATCTCGCCGCGCTCGCAGAGGAGAAAAATGGGGGTAAGCCAATTAAGGTCGTTGCGAATCTGCCCTATTATATCACAACACCTATCATCATGGGTCTGTTTGAGAGCCATGTGCCGATCGAGAGCATCACAGTCATGGTGCAAAAGGAAGTTGCAGACCGCATGCAGTGTGGACCCGGCAGTAAGGATTACGGCGCACTCTCTCTGGCAGTGCAGTATTATGCTAAGCCTGAGATCGTTGCAAACGTACCGCCGAACTGCTTTATGCCCCGGCCGAATGTGGGCAGCGCGGTCATCCGCCTGACCAGACATGAAAAACCGCCGGTGGAGGTCACAGATGAAAAGCTGATGTTCCGTTTGATCCGGGCATCCTTTAACCAGCGCAGGAAAACACTGGTCAATGGATTAAAAAATGCGTCGGACCTCTCTTTCACAAAGGAACAGATCGAGGCTGCCATCGAAGCCATTGGGCAGCCCTTGACCATCCGTGGAGAAGCGCTTACGCTGGAGCAATTTGCGCAGCTGGCAAATCAATTAAAAAATGTTGATAAATAAAGAAAAGACATATCCGCCAGATGATTGCCGGATATGTCTTTTTTCGAATCATTTCTCATATACTTGTACAAACTGGTTGAAGGGAGTACTGGTATGTTTGAAAAAATAAAAACCATTCTTTCGATTCTTATCATTCTCGTGATACTTCCATACATTATTACATATGCGCTCCAGGGAAATGTATTATTTGAGACAGGGCAGGACGAGCCACAGGAAACTGCACAACAGGAAGAAGAGACAGAGACTCTGGTGGGTATTCTTGCCGGACAGATTGCGATGGATGCGCCTACAGAGGCAGTCCGCGCACAGGCAGTGCTCGTTCGTACCGAATATATGCGCAGACTGGAAGCAGGAGAGGAACAGGAGAAATCCTTATCTATGGAGGAAATGTCATCCCTCTGGGGCAGTCCAAATCTGCAGACAAATTATGAAATCGCGAAAGCGGCGGTAACAGATACGGCGGGAGAAGTACTGACCTATGAGGGAACGCCGATCTTTACCGCATTTCACAAGGTCAGTGCCGGATCGACGCGCGCATCGGATCATCTGAACGGGCAGGAAACGCCATACCTTGCTTCCGTCTCCTGTGGCATGGACATTACGTCTCCCGATTATCTGACCGTGCGATTTTTTTCCAAAAAGGAATTTTCGCAGGCACTGGGATTGCCTGAGGATGCAGAATTTACAGATCTGACAATAAACGCAGATCAGGCGGACTATGTAAAAACAGTTCAAATAGAAAACAAAAGTTTTACAGGTGATGAAATACGTACGCTGCTGGAACTGCCGTCACCGTGCTTCCATATCAAAGAAGTGGAAGGAAACATGCGTGTGGTCGTAAAGGGCAAGGGACATGGGATCGGTATGAGCCAGTATGCAGCTGGTAAGCAGGCAGAGGAAGGCGCAAAATATGAAGACATTTTAAATTATTTTTTTCCCGGTACGATCCTGGAAAAGATTTAATCTCAAAACAGCTGTATAACTTTCCGAATTCCGGTAACAATATGACTATCAAAATAAAATAGAAAGACAGTAACCGTCCAAAGCGTGAGCGAGCGGAACAGTTACGAGATGGTGGTAAGGGATGAAGGAGAGAAAAACAAGTGGATCGGCAGGTCAGAAACAGATCATCATGGCAAGCTGTCTGATGCTCATTCTGGTCTCCTGCCTCACTGGCCTTTATATAGCCAGAAAAATGGAACAGCAAAATATGGAAGCGGAGCTGGCAAAAAATAACGAAAAGATCAGCGTAGATGTGGAAGAGGCAGAACCGCTTCAAACGGTTGATTCTGTCATTTTGCCGGAAGTAAAGGAAGAGTCGGTAACAGAGGAAGCGCCTCAGATCCAGCCGAAAGAGGAACTGAATAATGATATGGATGCGGAACAGGAGCCGGAGGAGGAAGTGAAAGCAGAGCCGGTTGGCGGTTCTGCGGTGACTGTCACCGAAAAGGCAGCAGAGCCGGTATTACAGTTTGCCGGGGAACTGCAATGGCCGGTAGAAGGAAGTGTGCTTATGAATTACAGCATGGACCAGTCCATCTATTTTGCAACACTTGATCAGTACAAATATAATCCTGCAATGATCATCAGTGCCAAGGCAGGAGATGCGGTGACAGCGGCAGCAGCCGGAGATATTGTGGAGATCCGGGAAGATGCACAGACCGGATTGACCGTTGTCATGGATATCGGAGATGATCATACGCTGACCTACGGACAGCTTGCGAACCTCAATTTTAAGGAGGGTGCACATCTGGAAGAAGGCGATGTGATCGGTGTTGTGGCAGAGCCAACAAAATACTATTCGGTAGAGGGTACAAATCTTTATTTCGAATTGAAAAAGGATGGAAACCCGGTTGATCCGACAGAGTATCTGCCACAGTAAGTGTTGTGAGTGAAGAAAGCCTGATCAGCCTTGATTTTTCAGAAAAATCTTTGTATACTAAATCAAACAAGTGATTTTATGAAGGTTTCTAAAGGGGATCAGGTATTTTGGATCAGGCAGGCAGAGAGCAGATCGTATACTGGATGGAGCAGGCGATAGCAAACCTGAACGGGCATTCAGAGAAAACATTAGAGTATTGCTCACAGATTTTTTCATATATAGAGTCTGAGGGCGTATCTCACAAAGAAGAATATGATATGTATTTAGGCTTTGCACACTATTATAGTGGCGAGGCCTATTATACGTTGAATAATGTGGAGATGGTACTCTATCATATTTCACAGGCGCTGGGCTATCTGGAACAGGCAGGAGAGTGGGAGCTTATTGCGCGTGCCTATAATCTGGCGGGGATCATTTCGATGATGATCGGAAATGCTCCTTTTGCCATGAACTATTATATGCAGTCGCTTTCCTTTTGCAGAAAGCATGGTCTGCCTGTTTTTGCGCATACGGTACTGATCAACATGGGAATGCTCTATTACAATCTCGGTGAATACAGCAGTGCAAATGCATACTTTCTGGATTCTCTGCACTTTCTTGAGAAAAATCAGGATATTGACAATTACTATTTTTATCTTGCAGTAGATCATATCGGGCTGGGGCGGTGCGCGCTGCATGCCGGAGATCTGGAGCGTGCCCGGGAACATGAACGGCAGATTCACGATATCTGTGCACCGTACATGGACATTTATAACTACAGTTATATGACTTTTCAGACCGCGCTGTACCATGCGTCTGGGAATGAAAAAGAAAGGGACCGCTGTATTAAACGCATACAGGGCAGTCTGAACCATCAGATACGTATCATGGATTATTTTGATGATTTTTATGAATATGCCGGTCTTTTGATGGAGATTGATGATGATGAGCAGTTTTTGCATCTGATCCGGCTGATGGATGATCTTGCAGTGCATGCAAAGGTAACGAATCTGCAGCGTCGTATTCGTGAATTAAAGATCAAATATTATAAAAAGATTGGCGATACGGCATCGTATCTGCAGGAAACAGCACGATTTTATGAGGATACGATGCGCATGGAGTGTTCTAACCGGGCGATGATGCTGGAGATGATGGATATGTGCCGGGTACTGGAGAAAGAACGGGAAGAAAAATCCCAGATCGTTGCAGAAAACCAACAGCTGACAGAAAAATCGGAGACGGATGCACTTACGGGTCTGCCCAACCGTTTCCGCCTGAAGCGGTACAGTGAGCTGCAGTTTGTAAGAGCAACCGCTGCACATATTCCAATGGCTGTGGAGATATTGGATATTGATTATTTCAAACAATATAATGACAATTACGGACATCAAAAAGGAGATGACTGTATCTGTATGATCGCAGATCAGCTTCGGCGTATCTCGCAGTATCAAGGTGTCAGCGTTTACCGCTATGGCGGTGATGAATTTGTGATCGTTTATGAAGATCTGACGAGGGAGCGCGTAGAGGAAATTGCCAGAGATTTGGACTGTGGTATACGATCCCGGAATATCGAACATGCTTATTCAAGAACAGCAGATATCGTGACAATTTCGCAAGGTGTCTGCTGGGACTACCCTGTGGAGGGACAGACGATGGCGGATTATCTGCAGGTAGCAGACGCATGTCTGTATAAGGTGAAAGAACAGTGTCGGGGCGGCATTGTGCTGGGAGCTTTTCGTGTTGTATAAAGATTTCTATGGAATTTCTGTGGATTCTTCCGGCAGCAAAAGCAGGTGTGACAGGCACGAAACAGTGGTCGGAGCGTATATTAGATTATATTTCAAAAACAATCCGCAATCGCGCGGTTGCTTTATATAGATAGCAACATAAAAAACGGGTATTCTCTCTGAAGGGAGTATCCGTTTACATATATTAGAGGGGAATGATTCAGAGTAAATAGCCTTGGCTCTGAACGGAAAGAATATGAACTACGCGTATCTGGTCCGGTGCATCGACAACAGTCTCTATGCCGGGTGGACGAACGACATTGAAAAAAGATTAAAAAGCCATAATGACGGAACCGGGGCAAAATACACCAAGTCTCGCCGCCCGGTGACGCTCGCCTATCTGGAGACATTTGATACCAGATCGGAAGCGATGAAGCGCGAGGCAGCGCTGAAAAAGATGACACATAAGCAGAAAGAAGAGTTGGCGGCCGACTGGAAAACTTACGGACAGCAATAAAGGCATATTTCCTTATAGGAAGTATGCCTTTTAACGTGTATCAGCTGACCGGTACCGGATCCCAGCCATAGTCTTTATAATACTTGATATCCAGATCATTGTCCTTTACATACATGCGAATCAGTGCTGTACGGGCTTCTTCTCGTTCTTTTCCCTCATAGTCAAAATATTTCCTTGCCATACCGGGGTAGCCCTTACAAAATTCTTTGATACCTTTGACATATTCCGAGCCATCGCCGGTTCTTAAGTCTTCGATCACCTGATAGCCACCCGGTGCATCTGCATCCGGATGCAGGCGCAATCTCGCGGGCGATTCTCCGCCGCTCTCACATTCCAGAGTATTGCCATTTTGATAGTAAATAAAACTCCAGAGGTTGCAAAATACGATGAGATCGTCATCTTTTTGTTTTACACTGTAAATAACAGGTGCCGGAATATAGACGGAAGCCTCGCTGCTGCAATAATAGCCTTGTGATTCATCAGATTCCATCATATATGCGCAGATCGTCGCGAGCACCGGATCGTCTCCGGTGTAGGAGAAGATAGGGAGCAGGGCGGACGTTTCCGTTGTATTGCCGGCAGCATCTCCGCGGGGCTGTCCATCCATGGTTTGCTCTGAATTACCGGTGGAATGGTTCGGATCATTGTCATCTGCGTTAGTTTTAATTGTCAGATCCAGCTTCTCGCAGGTAAGCGTGCCATCTGCATGCAATGTATACAACTCATAGTCTGTATTACCATATAATACCAGACAACTAAGCATATTTTTGCCGCTATCATCAACCCAAGAAAGCGAGTTTCTGCTATAACTCATATCATAATATTTTTCATTATCCGAATCCAGAAATTCTGATCCATAAAAGGAATCAAAGGTGTCATAAATATGATTCTTTTCATAGTTCAACCAGAGGTCACGGATGTTTCGTATCTCTTCTATAGCTGTTGTATATGTCAAATATCCAGAGTTATTCAGATTTTTATCAGAAGTTGAATTAACATTTAAATTTTGTTCACTGCTTGCAGCTTCCGGATTTTCAAGTGCTATCTGTGAAGAAAGCACAGACAGATCACAGATATATGCAAATTCCGGCAAGCTGTCGGACTCCATTTTTCCGGCAAGCTGTTCAATGTCCGTCTCATTAAAGAGGTAGAGCTTGTCGCCATCCAGAAAGATCCGGGTAGCGATGCTGTTAGCGTTAAGATAATTGCACTCCATTTGCTGCAGATCCAGTACGGCAGTGATCTCCTTGCGGCTGCGATCATAGATGAGAAGACCGCGTTCATTTGCCAACAGGATATAATGCTCGTCGACACCGACCAGATCGGAAGCGTATACCTGAATCGGCAGAGTGACCGTTTCGTTTGCGATCTGCTTGTCTTCGTCGGACAGCAGGCGATGGATCGATGCCTGTATCTTTTCAGTTACCTCATGAATGGCAGTGGTTGTTCTGCCGCCGGAAGCGGCATCCACTGCAATGCCTCCAAACCCCAGTGTCACCACTAGACACAGGATCAAAGCAGCGGCTTTTGTCGCAGAAAACTGTTTTTTCATGCGTTTTCTAGCGGCAAATAACTGCGATTGTACCGTGCTCTCATTGCGTTCCAGGAGCGTTGCTATTTCTCTGATAGAATAGTCTTCAAAATAGTAGAGATAAACGACCTCCCGTTGCTTTTTCGGAAGCGTCTGGAAGATCTCAAATAACAGGCTTTCCTGCCTGTCAAAGGGCTCTACCGAAGGTTCCGGGAGATGTTCCATGTCGGTGCGCTTTTTATGCCAGAAGCTGCGCTGTACATCCCGACAGTAATTACGGGTGACGGTGAGCAGCCACGCCCGTGTGTGTTCTTCATCAGCAAAAACGGGCTGCTTTTCCATCACTTTTAAAAATATGGTCTGTGCTGCATCCTCTGCATCCTGTGTATTTTTCAATAGCAACAGACTGAGGCGGTACACCATGGTATAGTATTGTTCGTAGAGTGTTTTGTATTCCAAAATATCTTTCCTCCTTTCAATATATACACGAATGGGGGAAACAGAATATCCGAAATTTTTTATTCAATAAGCCCTTTTTTCTTTTTGTCCCGCATTTCCTTGAAAAAACCGGTGAGAATGGCGGAACATTCTTCCTGTAAAATGCCGGTTTCGATCTCTACCTGATGGTTAAAGGCAGGAAACTGCAGCAGATTCAGAAGTGAGCCGGCGCATCCTGCTTTCGGATTCATGGTTCCGATATAGACTTTTGGAATCCGCGCCTGCACAATGGCACCGGCACACATCTGGCAGGGCTCGAGCGTCACGTACATCGTGCACTGCTCCAGACGCCAGTCGCCGGTCTTTTTGCTGGCCTTGCGGATCGCGTTTGTTTCCGCGTGTGAGAGTGTATTTTTATCCGTCTTCCGACGATTGTAGCCGCGTGCAATGATCTTGTCATCAGCGACCAGCACACAGCCGATGGGAACTTCACCGATCGCGTATGCTTTTTTTGCTTCGCGCAGTGCAGCACGCATATATTTTTCTTCCGAGGACATTTTTCTCATTTTACTGTCGTAATCCTTTCAGGTGTGATATACTTTCTATAAGATTATAACACATAAACACTATAGGAAACGAAAAGACATGAATTTTATGTATGAGACGGCACGTTTGCAGATACGGATACTGAATGGTACCTATGCAGAAAAATCGCTGCAGTTTTATGAGGAAGACAAAGAACTATTTGAGCGTTATGAACCGACGCGCCCCCAGAATTTTTATACGGAGAATTATCATCGATATCTGATGAATTACGAATATAATCAGATACTGAAAGGAACAATGATGCGATATTGGTTTTTTCCGAAGGAAGAGCCGGATAGAATTATAGGGACTGTAAGCCTGAGAAATATTACACACGGCTCCTATAACAAATGCGAGATCGGATATAAACTCTCGAGTGCATATCAGGGACGTGGATATGCGAGAGAAGGGATTGCACGGGTCATACAGATCGCCTTTACGGAGCTGGATCTGCATCGCATAGAGGCGTGCTGTATGCCGGGCAATGAGCCATCCATCAATCTGCTGGAATCACTGGATTTCAGGCTGGAGGGCAAGCTGAGAAAATATGCACTGATCCAGGGACAGTACGAAGATCATTTGCTGTTTAGTCTGCTTCAGTCATAGGCACGACCCAGTAGCCGAAGGGGGTATCTGTGTCGCTGCTCCCTTTATCAGGCAGAAAATCTGAGAATCCAAAGATTGAAGCAAGAACATGTTCCTGGCGATAGCGTACGCCCGGAATACCGATAAACCATTTGTGATCTTTCGCGGAGGGAATTTCTCCGAGGATCAGATGGCGGTAAGTAAAAAAGGCATGAAGCAGAAAGCTGTTATTGCACAGATGCCAGTTAGAGGGAGGAAGCAGGCGAAGATCTTTTAATTCCACCCGCACGCAGCGGATATTTTCATTGGAAAACGGATGCAGCAGAGGCATTGAGCTTATGAGCTGTTGCCAGGTTTCTTCCCATGAATCCTGTGTATCCGGTTGCGGGACATCAGCAAAAACGGCGGATTTTCGCTGCGGCTGCGCCAGCTCTGCGGATTGGATCACCTTTTCTTCCAATGGATGATCCGTGGATGGCGGTTCTGACACCGGTTCTTTTTCCGGCTCCGGTTGGTATATGTGGAAGTTTTCCCAGTTGATGGGGGCTTCGTCCCATTGGCTGACAAAGCAGATGTTGTCCCCGACAGAAAGCAGGATACCTGCCACATCTGAAACATGGTAGCTGCTCTCGCCCAGTTCCGGCTGATTCAGTGTGAACCGTCGATCTGCATTCCCGCTGGAAAAAGGGACATCGCCGAGAGGAAAACCGAGAATGGTATCACCGTTTCGCACAAATAAGTAGAGACAGGCAGCCGGTGCGCTGAGTACAATACCGCGCAGATGAAGCTCAATCGTCGTCATTGGTCCTTTCATTTCAATTTTTGCGAACCCGGCATTGGAGGTTTTCTGATTTCGCTCATAGGCATAGATATAGGAAAAGAATCTCCGATATTCGGACATAGTGACTCCTTGATATAGCATTTGTATAGTTTATCGTGCGCATGGAAAAAATATGCAGAGAAAAATGGATTTTTTACATTGACAAAAAGCTATCCGACGGTTATTATAAAATAGTAATAATTATCATTATTGGAGGAAGATGTCATGTTAAAATATAGCAGGCAAAGAGAATCCATAAAAAAGTTTTTGATGACTCGTACAGATCATCCGACAGCAGAGACGATCTATGAGAATCTTCGGAAGGAATATCCCAAGATCAGTCTGGGAACAATATACCGAAACCTGTCTCTTTTAACTGATATCGGAGAGATACAGACCATCTCCACAGGGGTCGGACCTGACCGTTTTGACGGTAATGCCAAGCCGCATTATCATTTTATCTGCAAGCACTGCGGACAGGTGATAGATCTGAAGATGCAGGGGCTGGAGCATATCAACCTTCTGGCGCAGCATGAGTTTCCGGGAATCATTGAAGGACACAGTGTGTTTTTTTACGGAAGCTGTGAAGAATGTATGAGACAAGAAAAATAGTTATAAAATAACATTGACAGAAAAGTGAAAACGTGGTATAAAATTAATAATGATTCCTAATATAAGAATCTAAGCGAAAATATTCGCTAAAATATATCTTCTTAAAAGAAAGGATGGAAAAAATTATGGCAAAGTTTGTATGTTCAGTATGTGGTTATGTTTATGAGGGAGATGCAGCTCCCGAGAAGTGCCCGCAGTGTAATGCACCTGCTTCCAAGTTCAATGAGCAGAGCGGAGATATGAGCTGGGCAGCTGAGCATGTTGTAGGAGTAGCACAGGGTGTACCTGAGGATATTATCGAGGATCTGAGAGCAAACTTCAACGGTGAGTGCTCAGAGGTTGGTATGTATCTTGCAATGGCACGTGTAGCTCATCGCGAGGGTTATCCTGAGATCGGTTTATACTGGGAGAAGGCTGCTTACGAAGAGGCAGAGCATGCCGCTAAGTTTGCAGAGCTGTTAGGTGAGGTTGTTACCGATTCTACCAAGAAGAACCTTGAGATGCGCGTAGAGGCTGAGAACGGCGCTACCGCTGGTAAGACCGATCTGGCTAAGAGAGCAAAGGCATTAAACCTTGACGCAATCCACGATACCGTTCATGAGATGGCTCGTGACGAGGCAAGACATGGAAAGGCATTCAAGGGCTTACTGGAGAGATACTTCGGCTAATCAAAAAACCATATTGAATAAGCAAAATAAGAGGAATGAGTACACGTACTTGTTCCTCTTTTCTGCATGAGGAGAAAATGTTATGAGAAAAATCTTAAAATGTATACTGCCGGCAATCCTGATCGTTAGCATGCTGGCGACATTTCTGCCGTCACAGCCTGTCAGCGCGGCAGAAAAGGAAATGAATATACATGCGTTATATCTTGAAACAAATGATAAAGGGGAATCGGTACTTATTGAGTCAAAAGGAAATTATTTATTGATGGATCTGGGCTCATATGGAAATGTTGATGCAATCATCAGCTATTTGAAGGTACAGGGGATCACACAGTTGGATCTTTATTTCAGTCACTTGCATCTGGATCATTGCGGCGGAGGTCTGGTCGGAAATATGGTCACCTGCGGCGTGGAAAAACTGACCGGAGCCGGGATTACGATCCGTACATTGTATTTGCCGGATCCCTCACTGGCACCGGAATCCTCTAATTACTCCGAAAAATACAGAAGATTCCGGGAGTTTATGAATAATAAGAATATCGTGTACCTGAAACCCGGAGATCGTTTTGCAGTCGGAGATGCAGACGTTCAGATCATAGGACCGGTAAACACGGACCAATTCCACCCTTCTGACTATGAAGATAAGAAACCTTCCGGTGATGGCGATGAGGAAAGCGTAAAATATACATATTATGAAAACAATTGTGCATTGATTGCAAAGATTTCCTGTGGCACAGTGTCATATCTCTCACTGTCAGATGTTTTAGAGGATGAAGTGGCTCAGCTTTTGAAAGAAAACAAGGCATTACTGAAAGCGGATATCCTGAAACTGTCCCATCACGGAACAGGATCAGGTAACACAGAAGAACTGCTGGCTACTGTACAGCCGTCGTATGCATTTGCCCAGAATACAGGTTTTACCGGAAAGAGTACCTTGACAAAGAAATGGCTGACGAACATCTCCAGAAAACGAAGTGTGGAAATGGGTATGTGTTATCTTGTCGCAAATGAGAAGAAAGATCTGATCTATGAGGTAAAAGGCGGCCGGATCCGTCTGTATGAAGATCAGATAGATGACGCACACATGCTGAAAGGTTGGGTGCGGCTGACCGGTGGAGACGGAGAGTTCCGCAGTATTGACCGCTATTATTTTGATGATAATGGACAGCCTCTGACCGGAGTGCAGAAGGTAGACGGACACTATTTTTATTTTGGAAAAGGCGGTTGTATGCAGTACGGTAACTATAGTGAAAGCGGTGTATACCAGGGATGGAAGACAGACGATGACGCAAAACGCTATTTTACCTTCAGCCCGGATCAGGAATATGCATATATGGCATACGGTTTTACAAAGATCGGCAAGCAGACGTTTTATTTTGACCAGAACGGAAATAAAGTGGATGGCAAAAAAAGTACCATCCTGAAAAAGATTGGAAAATACAAGTATGGGATCGGCAAGAGTGGCGCAGTTGTGATCAACAACTGGGCGACCATCGGCAAGGATAAATACTATTTTGATAAAAAAGGACGCATGGTTGCATCGCAGATCATAAAGATCAAAGGGGTCAGTTATTACTTTGGAAAGGATGGCAAGATGTTGCGCAGTACGGGAAGTAAGAAGCTGGAGATCACGATCAAGGGTGTGCGTTATCAGGTTGGAATCAGTGGTGCACTGAAAAAATTGTAAAAGATGAGGACGGAACGAACCGGTTAAAAGGCTCGTTCCGTCTTTTTTTGAAATAAACGCGTGTCAGATCTCGTCGAGATCCATGCCGCCCAGTGAACTGTACTCAATAAAAAGCTTTGTGAAGGTATCATCGTCGAGTTTTGTCTCATCGATAGAGAGAAGAATTTTTTCCCAGTCTTCGTCAGCGCGGGGAACGTTTGCATGGATGTAGGTGGTCCAGTCCCTTAATGCTTCCATGCGTGCGGTAGTACCTTTATATTTTTTACAGATCGAATGCATATAAATTCCTCCTTGAGAACTATTTCAAGATATTTTATAATATTATAGCAGTAAAAAAATAGATTTCAAGAGAGATGACAGACATGAATATTACACAAAAGAGAATAAGAAAACTGGCAGGCATGTTTCTTTTGCTGGTACTTTTAACAGGTATGGTCTCCGTACCCTGTACTGCGGCGGAGGAAACATCAGAAGATGTGATCATTGTTATACCGGATGAAGGAACGGACGGAACTATAGATCAGCCGGCTTCTTTTCGGGCGGAGGCGGTTAAAAACGGCATCCGATTGAGCTGGCAGGAAGTATCCGGAGCTCAGAAATACGAGATTTTCCGGAAGATCTGCGGTGCAGATGGTGGCTATGAGCTGATTAAGACGACAAAAAAATGTACATTTAACGATAAAACAGCAGCGTATGGCGTTAGCTATTATTATAAAGCGCGCGCTGTTTCTGAGTTAGAGAAAAAAACGAATAAAAGTCTTTTCTGCAAGAAGGTTCGCGGTTGCACCTATCATATTGATCCGTCGAAGCCGATGGTGGCACTGACCTTTGATGACGGGCCAAGTCAGTATACGTCGGGAATTCTGGATACATTGGAAAAATATGAATCCCGGGCCACATTTTTTGAGGTTGGAAACCGGATCAACCAGTATCCGGACACGGTTTTGAGGATCAGTGGGATGGGATGTGAGATTGGTAATCATTCCTACGATCATGCGCTGCTGGGGAATGCCTCTGCTTCAAAGATCCATAGTGAGATCTCCCGCACAGACGCGCGGATCAAGGCGATCACCGGAGAAAAAACTCAGCTTCTGCGTCCGCCCTATGGCAGTATCGGCAGCAGCCTTCGGAAAAATGCGGGAAAGCCGATGATCTTATGGTCTATCGATACCCTGGACTGGAAATCCCGCAATGCAGATACGGTCTATCGGGCGGTGATCAATCAGGTGAAGGATGGCGATATCATATTGATGCACGATATTTACAGTTCTACGCGTACTGCCGTCACACGGATCGTACCGGAGCTCAAAAAACGCGGATATCAGCTTGTGACGGTATCAGAGCTGGCGCAATACAGAAACGTGAAGCTGACTGCCGGAGGTCGTTATTCGCAGATGCGACCGCAGAATGATTGACAAAACAGGCATAAGCCGTTATAATAAAGGCTCCGGGCAGCTGGGGTGTTAGCGGTACCCTGTACCAGCAATCCGCTATAGCTGGAGTGATATTCTGCCCCGGGTCTTTTCATTGTGAAGCAGCCCCCTGTAAGCGGCGTAGACGTCTGGGTCTTGCGCAATAGGAACCTGCGAACCGTGTCAGGTCAGGAATGGAGCAGCACTAAACAGGAACTCTTATGTGCCGCGAGGGTGCCTGGGCTGAGCTGGCTGCAGGGGTAACGTTCATGATGTGGATTCAAAGCAGAATGCCCGGTTAAATAAAGCATAAGATATCCTGACTTCAACGGAGGAGAAGTCAGGATTTTTTGCAAATAAATATAACTTTATCATAAGAATTGTCGATAAAATTGCTAAGAGCATAAAAAGGAGCTTTTTATGGTTGCAGGACAGACAAAGGATGAGTACATCCGACAGCATATGCAATATGAGAACCTGACGCGCGCTAATCGGTTTTTCACGAGTGCGCTTTTTGTTGTGCCTGCGGGAATGGCAGTTCTGGAGTGTCTGATTCAGGAGGAACTGTGGCATTATGGGAACACATGGGTATGGATCCTCGTGTCCGAGCTTGTATTTTTTGTTTCGGTTCTGGCCATTCATCGAAAAGCGGAGTATCGCTATGCAGACCACCGGTATTTCTTATATATGGTATGGGCTGTCTATCTGGTCATGACAGATCTGCTGGCATTTAATCTACAGAGTTCTGTGATCGCTCAGATACTGCTTTGGAGTGCAACGTTAAAGTTTATCACTTCGTATCTTTCCAGTGGCAGGGGATCAACCATTGGATTAACGATCCAGATGGGAACATCGGTGGGGTTAATCTTTTATTATAAGCTGGGACTTGAAATCATCGCATATAATTTTATGCTTATGTACGCATGCTATGTTCTGTCCGGTTATGCCTATCGTCTTTATGTACAAAAGACAGAAGACCGTTGGATGCTGCGTCTGGCAAACAGGGAATCTGCGCATGATTCCATGAGCGGGCTGTATAATCGCCGCGGATTTGAGCCGAAAGCCGCGCAGATGCTGCAATCCTGCAGGAAAAAACGCCAGTCTGCCGGCATGATCATGATAGATATTGATAATTTTAAAAAATATAATGATACTTTCGGTCATCCGGAGGGAGATAAATGTATCATTGCCGTGGCAGGACAGCTGCATCGTCTTGCGACCGAGGCCGGTGGGTACTGTGCCCGTATTGGCGGTGAAGAGTTTGCTGTGATGGTACAGGGGTTCAGTGAGGTAGACTTCCTGCAATTTGCGAAAAAGTTGAAAATGGCAGTGGAGGAACTGAAGCTGCCGCAGGCGCCCGGCAATTTTTATCCCTATGTGACGATCAGTATGGGACTTGACTATCATAAACGGATCCTTTCGGATACCTATGAAGAGATGTACCATACAGCTGATCAGGCGCTTTACCGTGCAAAAGCAGGCGGCAGAAATTGTATTTATATGAGAGAGACGCGCGTGAGTACGGGGATCACCCGTTACTTTGCGTAGTGTCAGGGAGTGTATATGACAAATATTTTAAAAAACAAGTGTTATCTTTATATGACGGAGTTTTTTTCCGGGATGAGTGTGATGGCGGTGGAGCTGGGTGCGAGCAGGTTGCTGGCGCCGTATTTCAGTTCTTCGCAGATCGTGTGGACGATCATTATCGGCACCATCATGATCGCGATGGCGCTCGGTAATATATGGGGCGGCAGATCCGCCGACAAAGATCCGAATCCGGACAAGCTGTATAAAAGGCTTCTTATAGCTGCAGTCTGGATCGCGGCCATTCCTCTGGTGGGAAAATACATCATACTTGGTATTTCCGGGCTGCTGGTGCTGACGGTCAGCAACAATTTTTTAGTGCTGGCGGCATTTATCGCATGTATGGTTATTTTTGTGTATCCGCTGTTTCTGCTGGGTACGGTGACGCCATCTCTCGTAAAATATACGGTGGATTCGCTGGATGACAGCGGAAGTACGGTGGGAACGCTTGGTGCGTTCAACACGATCGGAAGTATACTGGGCACATTTTTGCCTACGTTTGTGACGATTCCGGCAGTGGGAACGGCGATCACGTTTCTGATCTTTTCCGGTGTGCTTCTCGTTCTCGGCCTAATCTATTTTATCAGTAAGAGGAGCGGAAAGAGAATCTGTGCACTGGCACTGGTCTTGTTTTTGCTTTGCTCTGTGTTCGGACATTCCGGTAGCTTTGCATTTTGGGAGGAGGATCTCGCCTATGAGGGTGAGTCGATCTATAATTATCTTCAGGTGAAAAAGACGGATAGCCGAGTGATCCTCTCGACGAACGTGCTTTTTGGCGTGCAGTCGGTGAAGATGATAGAGGACGGATTGACCGGAATGTACTATGATTATGCGCTGGCAGCGCCGTTTCTGGCAGGTGTCATGCAAAAAGATGCTGTGAGTGATGTGCTGATTCTCGGGATGGGAACCGGCACTTTTGCTACACAGTGCCGAAATTATTTTTCGGGAGCAGTGAATATCGAGGGCGTGGAGATCGATCAGAAGATCACAGATCTGGCAGGAACCTATTTTGATCTGTCGGAAGAGATCCCGGTGGCGACTTATGACGGCAGAGCTTATCTGCAGGCGGTGGATAAGACCTATGATGTCATTATGGTAGATGCGTATCAGGATATCACGATACCGTTTCAGATGTCTTCGGTAGAGTTCTTTTCTGAGGTGAAGGCGCACCTGAAGCCGAATGGAGTTATGGTGGTCAATATGAATATGAAATCTGATGGGGAGGATAGTATCAATGCCTACCTGTCCGACACCATCGCCAGTGTATTTGACCAGGTGTACACAGCGGATGTGAAAAATAATACAAACCGGGAGCTGTTTGCCTCTGACAATCCGCAAATGCTGGCACTGATGGCAGAGGGCGTAGACTCTGTAAAGGACGAAGAACTGGCGTCCATGATGGATACCGTTGCAGAGGCAATGACGGCTTATGAACCGGGAGGCCGTATCCTGACAGATGACAAGGCTCCGGTAGAAGTTTTGGGTATGAGGGTCATTGATGAGATCATCCGGGATGAGATCGGATATTATAAAAATATTTTTAAAGAAGGCGGGATATCAGGTATTTTACAGGCACTGTGAGAGCAGTGCCTAAATTTTTTATTGAGCATAAAAATGAAATCGTATATAATAGGTAATGGAATGTAAATGGAACAAAAAGGATAACATAGGAATAATACATTATTAGGAAAGGAACGAACGATATGAAAAGAATAGGTTTACTGACGAGCGGTGGTGACTGCCAGGCATTAAACGCAGCAATGCGCGGTGTTGTAAAGGGACTCAGCGAAAATACGGATGAGCTGGAGGTCTATGGATTTTTGAACGGTTACAAGGGACTGATCTACGGCAACTATAAGCTGCTGACATCCGCAGATTTTTCCGGTATCCTGACAAAGGGTGGCACGATCCTCGGATCATCACGTCAGCCGTTCAAGCTGATGCGTGTTCCGGATGAAAACGGTCTGGACAAGGTGGAGGCAATGAAGCAGAATTACTACAAGCTGAACCTGAACTGTCTCGTGATCCTCGGCGGTAACGGAACGCAGAAAACAGCGAATCTGCTGCGAGAAGAAGGACTGAATGTTATCCATCTGCCGAAGACGATCGATAATGATATTTACGGAACAGATGTGACCTTTGGATTCCAGAGTGCGATCAACATTGCGTGTGAGGCGATCGACTGCATCCATACGACGGCAGCTTCTCACAACCGTGTATTTATCGTGGAGGTCATGGGACACAAGGTAGGATGGCTGACACTGTATGCAGGCATGGCTTCCGGTGCGGACATTATTCTGCTTCCCGAGATTCCGTACGATATTGATAAGGTCATTGAAGCGATCGACAAGCGAACCAAGGCAGGAAAGGGCTTTACGATCCTTGCTGTGGCAGAGGGTGCCATTTCCAAGAAAGATGCGGAGCTTTCCAAGAAGGAATATAAGAAAAAGCTGGAAAATTATAAATATCCGTCTGTTTCTTACGAGATTGCAGATATGATCAAGGAAAAGACCGGCATCGAAGTACGTGTGACGGTTCCCGGACATACACAGCGCGGTGGCAGTCCTTGTCCTTATGACCGTGTGCTCTGCACAAGACTTGGCGCAGAGGGTGCAAGAGCGATTATGGAAGAAGATTATGGTAATATGATCGCTATGGTGAACGGTAAGATCAAGCGCGTGCCGTTAGAGGATGTGGCAGGCAAGCTGAAAGTGGTAGATCCTGATTCACAGATCATTAAGCAGGCAAAATATGTAGGAATCAGTTTTGGTGATTAGTTATGGCTTATACGGCGTTATACCGGAAGTTCCGCCCCAGTGAGTTTGAAGATGTCAAAGGGCAGGAACACATAGTTACGACTTTAAAAAATCAAATTAAAGCAGACCGGATCGGACATGCCTATCTGTTTTGCGGTACACGTGGAACCGGTAAAACGACCGTGGCAAAGATTTTTGCGAAAGCAGTTAATTGTGAGCATCCGGTGGATGGCAGTCCGTGCGGGGAGTGCGCTTCCTGCCGGGCGATCGCTGCCGGGAGTTCCATGAATGTAATAGAGATCGATGCCGCGTCCAATAATGGTGTGGACAACATCCGTGAGATCAAGGAAGAAGTGAACTACTCTCCGACGGAGGGGCGGTACAAAGTCTATATCATAGACGAGGTTCATATGCTCTCCATAGGAGCGTTTAACGCGCTGTTGAAAACGTTGGAAGAACCGCCTTCTTACGTGATCTTTATATTGGCGACTACAGAGGCACACAAAATACCTATCACGATCCTCTCCCGCTGCCAGAGGTATGATTTCCGGCGCATTTCGATCGATACGATCGCTGCGAGATTAAATGAACTTATGGTGCAGGAAGGCGTAGAGGTAGAAGAAAAAGCAATCCGTTATGTGGCAAAAGCGGCAGACGGGTCCATGCGTGATGCGTTGAGTCTCCTGGATCAGTGTATCGCGTTTTATCTGGGACAGAAGCTCACCTACGATAATGTGCTGGAGGTGCTTGGAGCGGTGGATACCGAGATCTTTTCCGCATTGCTCCGCAAAATATTGGAAAAAAATATTACCGGCGCGATCGCACTTTTAGAGGAGCTGGTCATTCAGGGCAGGGAGCTGGGACAGTTTGTCGTAGACTTTACGTGGTACCTGCGCAATCTGCTCTTGGTACAAAGTGCGGATGACATGGAGGACGTTCTGGATATTTCCACGGAAAATTTAAAGTTGCTGAAGGAAGAGGCAGGACTGGTAAAGCCGGAGACACTGATGCGTTTTATTCATGTGTTTTCCCAGCTGACCAATCAGATCAAGTACTCTTCACAGAAGCGTATTCTGATCGAGATCGCGATCATCAAGCTGTGCCGCCCTGCAATGGAGCAGGATTACGACAGTCTGATGCAGCGCATAGATGATCTGGAGAAAAAGATAGAGAGTGGCTCTTTTGCGGTGGCGGCCCCAGTGGCAGGCACTGTGCAGACAGGTGACGCACAGGCAATTTCTGCGCCCGTGCACAAGCGTCCGGAGTTGCCGAAAGCGATCCCAGAGGATATTCAGAAGCTGGTGAAAAACTGGAATCTGGTGCTTGGTGACTTAAGCGGGCTCATTCGCAACTACCTGAAGCAGGCGCATTTGTCGCTGGGTGGAGATAATATCCTGCTCATCGTGTTGGAGGACACGGTGGCAGTTGCATGTTTGAACGAAGAAGAACACCTGGCAGAGATCCGGGAGGCAATAGAGAAAAATATTGGAAAACAGGTAGAGATCCGTATCACTGCCAACGAGACCGGACAGCCCTTTGGGGAAGTCTATGCGGATCTGGAGCAGTTGATACAGATGGATATCGTAGTAGAAGATGATGATTCAGAAGGAGGATTTTAACATGGCAAAAAGAGGAGGATTCCCCGGTGGAATGCCCGGAAACATGAACAATCTGATGAAGCAGGCACAGAAGATGCAGCGTCAGATGGAAGAAGCGAGCAAGGAGATCGAGGAGAAGGAGATCACGGCGGCAGCAGGCGGCGGTGTGGTTGAAGTCACGGTATCCGGAAAAAAAGAGATCACAAAGATAAAAATTGACCCTGAGGCAGTAGATCCGGATGATGTGGAAATGTTGGAGGATCTGATCATGGCAGCTACCAATGAGGCACTGCGTCAGATGGATGAATATTCCCAGCAGTCCATGTCGAAAATCACCGGAGGCATCGGCGGAATGGGTGGATTAGGCGGACTGCCTTTCTAACACAAGAAGGGGATCAGAGTCATGGACTATTACAGTAAACAGATCAACCAGCTGGTAGAAGCATTGTCCATGCTTCCCGGTATCGGATCAAAAACGGCACAGCGTCTGGCATTTCATATTCTGAGTATGCCCAAAGAAGACGCGGAGCGTCTGGCCAATTCGATCACGGAGGCACGCAATAATGTGCGTTACTGCAAGCAGTGTTTTACGCTGACCGATGATGAGCTGTGTCCGATCTGCAAGGACGAAAAACGAAACCATAAGGTGATCATGGTCGTAGAAAACACGAGAGATCTGGCAGCTTATGAGAAAACCGGTAAATTTGAAGGAGTTTACCATGTGCTGCACGGAGCAATCTCTCCGATGCTTGGTATAGGGCCGGGAGATATTCGCCTGAAGGAGCTAATGCAAAGGCTGCAGGGAGATGTAGATGAGGTGATCATTGCAACCAATTCTTCTCTTGAGGGAGAGACGACAGCCATGTATATCAGCAAGCTCATCAAGCCGACAGGTATTAAGGTAACGCGGATTGCAAGCGGTGTACCGGTGGGCGGTGATCTGGAATATATTGATGAAGTTACACTCCTGCGGGCACTGGAAGGAAGAACAGAACTATAGAATAATTTGAAAAAGAATTCGGGTATGAGAAAAAGCTCATTACCCGATTTTTTTATGCCGTGAACACCGTTCGGCAAATTTCGCATATGTCTCATGTTACTGTAGAGGCAAAAGTAAGAAAAGGGGGCATATGTCTAATGGAAACCAGTATGACAGGACGCAGTGCAAAAGAGGATAAGCAAAGGCTTCAGCTACCAAAGAACATCCGTCAGATCGGCAATATACAGGGCGCTGTGCGTATTTACATGGAGGATTACGTGTACACGTATCTGCATGGGAGCGGCAGACCCGGATGGGCGCACAGAGGCAGTATTTTTCTTGGTAATCGTTGTCAGGAGAACGGGCAAAAATATATATTTGTCAGTGGTCTGGTGCGCATCCCGGACGAAAGCTTTCAGGATGGGATCCCGGGATTTACAGATCTTATGTGGGGTGGTATCTATCAGGAGATGAAGCAATATTACGAGGATGTTGAGATCCTTGGCTGGGGTATGGACGTGGCAGGTGCTTCCGCAAAGCTGACCGGAGATCTGGAGCGCATTCACCGGAACGCATTCCAGGGACAAGACAAGCTCCTTTTTCTCATGGATTCATTGGAAAAAGAAGAGGCATTTTATGTATATGAGAAAAATATGCTGCGCAGGCGGGACGGATATTATGTTTATTACGAAAAAAATCCGCAGATGCAGGAATACATGATGCAGGGAAAAGATGAGAAAGAGGCATTACCTGAAGTGGATCCGCAAAAAAATGTTGTGACAAATTACCGGGCAATCACCGCTGAAAGAAGCCGGAAGAGCGGGAAAGGCTTTCACGCCTTTGTCTATGTAGCAAGTCTGGCGCTTCTTGTGGCAGTCTCAGCGATGGGGGTGAATATGATGAGCAGTGCCGGAAAAATTCACAGACTGGAGGAGGCGGTTTCCTATCTGCAGACGGATAAGACCAGTATGGAATCCGATACAGTTGCAGGGAATGAAACGGAAGAGCAGGCAAAGGAGGCTCAGTCTGAGAAAAACACATATGAGCAGGATGCACAGGCGAATGAAAAGGAGCCGGTTGCAGAGCTTCAGACGGAGTCAGATCTCTCCGGCATCAGCCTTTCAGGTGAAGAGACGGAGGAAAATCCTACAGAAGAAACACAAACAAACGCAAATGCGGAAGAACAGCAGAGAGAGGAGACATCAACGGAGACAACGGAGGAGGAGAAAGCGTCCGCTGTCAAGTCACAGAAAAAAGAAGGAAAAAAAGAGAAAGAAGAGCCGAAGGTTCAGGAAACAACAGCCTTTGCCGATCAGGATTACTATATTGTGCAAAAAGGGGAGAGTCTGCTTGGCATCAGCCAGAAAATATATGGTAAAGACTATACGGAGCAATTGTGTGAACTCAATGAACTTGAGGATGAGAATAAAATATATGCAGGTCAAAAACTTTTATTATTAGACAAGTAGTGCTATAATAAAATCCTAACTGATTTTGGAAAGAGAGAAAACTTTATGGCAATGACACAAAAGCATAATCTGCGCACGGTAGAGATAGACCGGGAGAATCTGGATAAAAAATTGCGTGCGCACCGCAGAAAGGTAGCGGTGCTGGTGGTTTTTGTACTTCTTCTTCTGACGGCTGCGGCGATTGTTACATATATATATTATGAGAACAAGATCTACAGTAGTTATGATGTGATCTCATCGACAGAGAGATCTGATACAAGTGCCTCTGATTTCACGGAATTTCAGGGCAAACTGCTTAAGTGCACAAATGATGGGGCGGTATATACGGACCTTGTAGGGAATCTCATCTGGAACCAGACGTATGAGATGGATCATCCGGTGGTGCAGAAGAACGGCAACTATGTGGCAATCTATGAGTTGAACGGTACACAGGTTTATATACTGGACACAATCAATCTGCAGGGCAGCATTCTCACAACAATGCCTATCCAGAAGGTAAGCATCGCCGCGCAGGGAACAGCGGCAGTTCTTATGGAAAATGAAGGGACGAGCTATCTGCAGCTTTACGATAAGACGGGCGGACAGCTTGCATCCGGCGAACTGCATGTGCAGAACAGCGGCTATCCGCTGGACCTTGCATTGTCAGAGAACGGAGAAAAACTGGCAGTGTCCATGCTTGACATCAACGATGGCAGTGTAAAAACAGTGATCGCTTTTTATAACTTTGGAACGGTGGGACAAAATTCTATTGATAAGATCGTGAGCTCATATACCTATGCGGATACAGTGATCCCTCAGATCCGATATCTGTCAGAAGACACGATGGTCGCCTTCGGCGACAACCGGGTGATCCTGTTTACCGGGGCACAAAAACCGGCGGAGGAGTCATCCATTGAGTTGAAGGATGAGGTAAAAAGCATTTTTTATGATGAAACACATTTTGGTCTGATCTATGACGCTGCAGGTGGAAAAAATCATCGACTGGATTATTATGACATTTCCGGCAAGCAGATCATGAGTATTGCCTTTGACAGTGATTACACGGATGTAGAGATTCTCGCGAACGGAGAACTCTGCATCCTTGGTGAAAACAGCTGTGAGATCTTTAACAGGCGTGGCGTCTGCAAATTCCGGTATGACTTTCAGGAGCATATCTATCAGATCCTCTCAGGAAGACTGCAGACGGACTACATCTTTATTTTGGAGGGTGAAACGCAGAAGGTAAAACTCAGATGATGGAAATAAGTAAACAAACAATTTTAATAGCAGTGCTTATCTGGTTATTTATCTGTTCGCTTCGAGGCTATTATAAGGGGTTTTTCCGGGAAGCCTATACGGTGGCAGAAATAGGCATTGCGCTGGTCTGTCTCTGGGCGCTGGCGCGCCATATGACCATCTTTACCGGAGGCATCGCGACATTCGGTGGATTTCTTGTGATCCTGTTTGTGCTGCGTTGGATCGGCAGACTTCTGGATATTGTAAACCATATACCAATCCTTGGAGGTATGAACCGTACGCTTGGTGTGCTACTGGGATTTTTTAAAGGGTTGCTGGTGATCGGATTAGTATACAGCTGGCTGGGAAGTAGTATTTCTATTATTTCTATGTAGATCAGAATGAGAAAGAAGTTCATGGAAAATCCCATAAATCGCGGTAAAAAAACAAGATCCAAAAAAAATTTAAAAAAAATTTAAAAAAGTTGTTGACAACCTCGAAAAATGATGATATTCTAATTGAGCTGTCGCTGATGCGGCAACAACAAACAAGCAAAGAACCTTGATAACTGAAC
>CALZQA010000030.1 GCA_945828315.1 uncultured bacterium
TTTTTGTCTGCGCAAAAAGAAAAACGAAAGGAGCGCGCATATGCAGTATCGTGTAAATCAAAAAAATGGAGACCAACTGTCGATTCTCGGCTATGGCTGTCTGCGCTATACAAAAAAGGGCACGGCGATCGACCAGGAGAAAGCTGAGAAAGAGATGGCACTGGCGGTGGAAAAAGGTGTCAATTATTTTGATACTGCGTACACCTACGGCGGCAGTGAGGTATGTCTGGGCAAGTTTCTCGCAAAGTACGGTTACCGTGACCGCGTAAAGATCGCTACCAAGCTGCCTCATTACTATATAAAAAAGATCGATGACATGGAGCGCTACTTCGCGGAGGAGCTGGAACGACTGCAGACAGATTATATTGATTATTATCTGATGCATATGCTCAATGATCCGGCTACATGGCAGCGTCTGACTGGTCTTGGCATTCAGGAATGGATCAGAGAAAAAAAGGAATCCGGAGCGATCAAAAATATCGGTTTTTCTTTTCATGGTGGTACGGCGAAGTTCAAGGAGCTGATCGATGCCTATGACTGGGATTTTTGCCAGATTCAGTATAATTATATGGATGAGTATACTCAGGCGGGTATTGACGGTTTAAATTATGCCCATGAGAAAGGGATTCCGGTGATCATCATGGAACCACTTCGGGGCGGCAGACTGGTGAACCAGCTTCCCGAGGCTGCGAAGAAAGAGTTTGCGGCTGCGGATAAAGAGCGGACTCCGGCAGAGTGGGGATTGCGCTGGATCTGGAACCATGAGCAGGTAAATGTCATTCTTTCGGGCATGAATGATGTGGCTCAGGTAGAGGAAAACTGCCGGATCGCATCCAAAGCGCAGGCGAACGAGATGACAGAGGCGGATCTGCAGGTGTTTGAGCGGGTCAAGGCAGAGATCAACAAGAGCGTCAAGGTCGGCTGTACGGGCTGTGGCTATTGCATGCCGTGTCCCCAGGGCGTGGATATTCCGACCTGCTTTCAGGCCTACAACCGCAGCTATACGGACAGCTGGTTTGGCGGCATGATGGCATATTTTATGTGTACGACGCTGCGACAGGACAAGACGATCGCATCGAAATGTGTCGGATGCGGCAAATGTGAGAAGCACTGTCCACAGCAGATCCACATTCGTGAGGAACTGAAAAATGTGAAGCGCCGCATGGAAAACCCGGCGTACAAAGTGGCGAAAGCGGTCGCGGACAAATTTTACAAATATTAGTTCAATTTTCCCGACCGCCCCACTCATACAAAAAAGGAAATTTGTCAAAAACGCGGAAAACATATACTAGAAGTTTTGGTTGTTGTTGATTTTTTGGGAGACGCAAGAAAGGAAAAGACAACATATGACAATTCGCGAGGAACTGGAACGACGCCAGCATACGATGCTGAGCCCCTATGCCTGCATGGATGAGAATTCCGTCGGCAGAGACAGGGAAGAACCGCAGTGCGATATCCGTCCGGTGTTTCAGAGAGACCGTGACCGCATTCTGCACAGCAAGGCATTTCGTCGTTTGAAAAACAAGACGCAGGTGTTTTTGACGCCAAAGGGAGACCATTACCGTACGAGGCTTTCACACACGCTGGAGGTATCGCAGAATGCGCGTACGATCGCGAAGGCACTCCGGTTGAATGAGGATCTGGTGGAGGCGATCGCTCTGGGACATGATCTGGGGCATACGCCCTTCGGACATGCCGGAGAGCAGATCTTGAACGAGCTTTGTGAGGGCGGATTTTCTCATAATGAACAGAGTGTGCGTGTGGTGGAACGCCTGGAAAAGAATGGTGAGGGACTGAATCTGACATGGGAGGTCAGAGACGGCATCCGGAATCATCAGATGAGCCTGATGCCACATACACTGGAGGGGCGTATCGTGCGCCTTTCTGATAAGATCGCCTATATCAACCATGACATTGATGATGCGATCCGTGCGCGGATCCTCTGTGAGGAGGATATCCCCATCGAGTACCGGGAAGTGCTGGGTAACAGTACCAGAGAACGTTTGGACACGCTGGTACATAATACCATCATCAACAGTATGGACAAGAATGACATCTGTATGTCTCCGGAGGTGGAGCAGGCAATGACCGGACTCCGTCAGTTTATGTTTGAGAACCTTTACCGGGGCTCTGTGGCAAAGACGGAGGAGACAAAGGCAAAGGAACTGCTGCGTAAACTGTTTTACTTTTATATGGAACAGCCGGATCTTATGCCGGAGCAGTTTACCCGCATGATCGATGCAGGTGAGAAACAGGATCGCGTTGTCTGCGACTACATTGCAGGCATGACAGATCAGTATGCGATCGCAAAATTTAATGAGTATTTTGTACCATTGGCATGGCAGGTGAATTAAAATGCCTTTTTATTCCGATGATTTAGTGGAAGAGGTACGTTCACGCAGTGATATCGTGGACGTGATCTCGCAATATGTAAAGCTGCATAAGCGAGGCAGCAACTATGTAGGGCTGTGCCCGTTTCATAATGAAAAGACCGGCTCCTTTACGGTGTCGGCTTCAAAGCAGATGTACTATTGTTTCGGCTGTGGCGCCGGGGGCAATGTGATCACGTTCCTCATGAACTATGAGAATGCGACGTTTCCGGAGGCGCTGCAGGAGCTGGCTGACCGTGCCGGCGTAGAGCTTCCCAAACAGGAGGCGTCTGCGGAGGCAAAAAAGCAGGCGGACAAGCGCAGCCGTCTGTTAGAGGTGCAGAAAGAAGCTGCAAAATATTACTATGCCCTGTTGCGCAGTCCGCGCGGCAAGCAGGCCTATGAATATTTTCGAAAAAGAGAGCTCTCCGATGAGACGATGCGTAAATTCGGGCTTGGCTACTCGGACAAGTATAGCGATGATCTGTACCGCTATTTGAAAAAGAAGGGCTATGAGGATGAACTGCTCAAAGAGTCGGGTCTTGTGACCTTTGATGAAAAACGCGGCGGACATGATAAATTCTGGAATCGCGCGATGTTCCCCATCATGGATGTGCGCGGCAAAGTTATCGGCTTTGGTGGACGTGTCATGGGAGAGGGTGAACCGAAATATCTAAACTCGCCGGAAACCATGATCTTTGATAAATCCAGAAATCTTTATGCGTTGAACATTGCACGCACCACGAAAAAACCGCAGATGCTTTTGTGCGAGGGTTATATGGATGTGATCGCGCTGCATCAGGCAGGCTTTGACAACGCGGTGGCATCGCTGGGAACTGCCTTTACGACGGGACATGCCAGCCTGCTAAAGCGATACACAAAGGAGGTCTACCTGACCTTTGACAGTGACGGAGCAGGTATCAAGGCGGCGCTGCGGGCGATCCCCATCTTAAAAGAGGTGGGGCTTACCGCGAAGGTCATTCACATGGAGCCTTATAAGGATCCGGATGAATTTATCAAGGCGCTTGGTGCCGAGGAGTATCAGAAGCGCATCGATGAGGCGGAAAACAGCTTTTTCTTTGAACTTCGTGTGCTGGAGCAAAACTATGATATGCGCGATCCTGAGAGTAAGACTGCTTTTCATAACGAGGTGGCGCGACGACTGCTTGGCTTTTCTGAGGAACTGGAGCGGGAAAACTACATTACCGCTACGGCAGAGCGTTACCACATCAGCTATGAGCAGCTGAGAAAGCTGGTAAACACGCTGGGGGCCAAAGGACTTGGCGCAAAGCCCGCGCAGGCGGAACCCATGCAGCCGAAGTCCGGCATGAATCATAAAAATAAGCGGGAGGACGGCAATCATCAGGCACAGAAGCTTCTTTTGACGTGGCTTGTTGACCGTCCGCAGCTGTACGAACAGGTCAAAAAAGAGATCACGCCTGAGGATTTTACAGAGGAATTGTATCGAAAAGTGGCTACACTCTTATATGAGCAGTATGAAAAGGGTGCGGCAAATCCTGCACAGATCATCAGTACGTTTTCCGATGAGGAGGAGCAGCGCACGGTGGCTGGACTTTTTCATGCAAGGTTGCCGGAACTGACATCGACACAGGAGCAGGAAAAAGCGTTGCGGGATGTGATCGCCCGCATGAAGCGGGACAGCCTGGAGGCAAAAAAAGAACAGGTTGACGCGACAAATCTGGAGGAAATGCAGCGATTTATTGACGCGGCGAAGGCCAGTAAGCGCTAAAACACATAATATTCCTTAAAACAGGACAGTATATATATTAACCATGAGAGGATGGAAACAAAATGGAAAACAAGAAATCTACGAAAGCAAAAACTGAGAAAGAAAGCGCAGAGGCAGCAGCAGCGGCGGCAGCCCAGCAGCAGTTCCTTGGAAAGCTGAACGATCTGCTGGAGATGGCAAAGAAAAAGAAGAATATGCTGGAGTATCAGGAGATCAGTGAATATTTCAAGGATATGAACCTCAATGCAGAGCAGTTTGAGGAGATCCTGGAATTCATGGAGGCACACAATATTGATGTGCTGCGTATTTCCGATGATGACGATGAGGATATTCTGCTGGACGATGAGGACGAGGTAGAGGTAGAGCAGATCGATCTGTCTGTGCCCGACGGCGTCAGCATCGAGGACCCTGTGCGCATGTATTTAAAGGAGATCGGTAAGGTTCCCCTGTTGTCTGCGGAGGAAGAGATCGAGCTTGCAAAGCGTATGGAGCTTGGCGATATGGAGGCAAAGAAACGTCTGGCAGAGGCGAACTTACGCCTTGTTGTCAGCATCGCAAAGCGCTATGTGGGACGCGGTATGTTGTTTCTTGATCTGATCCAGGAGGGAAATTTAGGTCTGATCAAGGCGGTTGAGAAGTTCGATTACCGCAAGGGCTACAAGTTTTCCACATATGCGACCTGGTGGATCCGCCAGGCAATCACCCGTGCCATTGCGGACCAGGCGCGTACGATCCGTATTCCGGTGCACATGGTTGAGACGATCAACAAGCTGATCCGCGTGTCCAGACAGCTGCTGCAGGAGTTAGGACGCGAACCTACCCCTGAAGAGATCGCGGCGGAGATGAACATGCCGGTAGAGCGCGTTCGCGAGATTCTGAAAATCTCTCAGGAGCCGGTATCTCTGGAGACTCCCATCGGTGAGGAGGAGGATTCTCATCTGGGCGATTTCATTCAGGATGACAATGTGCCGGTACCTGCGGATGCAGCTGCGTTTACACTGTTAAAAGAGCAGCTGGAGGAAGTGTTGAGCACATTGACAGAGCGCGAGAAAAAGGTGCTTACACTGCGTTTCGGACTGGAGGACGGACGTGCCAGAACGCTGGAGGAGGTCGGCAGAGAGTTCAATGTTACCCGTGAGCGTATCCGTCAGATCGAGGCGAAAGCACTTCGCAAGCTGCGTCACCCCAGCCGCAGCAGAAAATTAAAGGATTATCTGGAGTAATATGAATCGTTTATCTGAAAGACTATTGCATATTGCAGAACAGGTACATGCCGGGCAGACACTGGCAGATGTGGGCTGTGACCATGGCTATCTTCCGATCCGGCTCGTGCAGGAGGGGCGTATGCAGCGCGCCATTGCCATGGACATCAATGAAGGACCGCTGCAGCGAGCCTTAGAGCACATTGAGCGGGAGGCGCTGGGGGCTTACATACAGACAAGACAGTCCGACGGACTGGAGAAGCTGTGCCCCGGCGAAGCAGATGCGGTGATCATCGCAGGCATGGGCGGAAATCTGACCATTGACATTTTAACACGTGGGGAGGCAGTTGTTCACGAATTGGAGCAGCTGATTCTGGAGCCGCAGTCAGAATTGGCTGCGGTACGTGCGTTTCTGCGGAAAAATGATTATTTCATTGAGGCGGAGGATCTGGTTCTGGAGGACGGAAAGTATTACCCGATCCTTCGTGTGTTACCAAAAAAATCCTCGGATGTTGCAGAATTTTTAGGGGAAAGCGGACTGCCGCTTGCAGTGTTGGACGCATACGGACACCGCCTGCTGGCGGAGCATCATCCGGTGCTTCTCTCTTTTTTGCAAAAAGAGAAAAAGCAGTGCGAGCAGATCATGGCGGGACTTCCGGCGGAAGATACAGAGACAGAGCGGATCGCGCAGCGCAGAGCCGAGCTTATGGAACAACTCGTGCGCAATCAGACAGCAATGGCATATATCAATAGATAAGAGGGTGGATATTGACATGATTTTAAATGATATCATCACACAGCTTCAGATGGCTGCACCGGAGGACTTTGCGCAGGATTGGGATAACGTTGGACTTCTGGTGGGCGACCGTAAGCAGGACATCCAAAAGATCTTTATCGCGCTGGATGCGAATGAGACTGCCATCGCACAGGCAAAAGCAGTGGGGGCACAGCTTTTGCTGACACATCATCCATTGATCTTTTCGCCGCTCAAAAAAGTAAATTGCGACAACTTTATCAGCGCCCGAGTGGTAGAACTTTTGCGCTCGCAGATGAGTTACTATGCGATGCATACAAATTTTGATGCGGCAAAAATGGGAGAGCTGGCAGCGGAGCGCATGGATTTGAACGTGGAAGCGCCGCTTGCGGATATCTTTACAAGAGACGGAAAGGACTACGGCATCGGTGTTGTGGGAAGTCTGAAGGAGTCGGAGACGCTGGGCGGTCTGTGTGCAGTGGTCAAGGAAGCGTTCGGGCTGGATACCGTCAAGCTGTTCCGCGAAGAAACAGGACCGATCAGCCGCGTGGCGATCTGTCCCGGCTCCGGAAAGAGTACGATCGGGGATGCGATCGCTGCCGGTGCACAGGTGCTGATCACCGGTGATATTGACCACCACAGCGGCATCGATGCTGCGGCACAGGGATTGTCAATCATTGATGCCGGACATTATGGAATCGAACACATTTTCATCGGATATATGGAGCAGTATTTAAAGGAGCATTTAGAGGGTGTAGAGATCTTTGCACAGGAGCGCAGGGATCCGTTTATTGTTTTATAGCAGACAGGGGTGTAAGAAATGAGCAAGATCATCATTGATGGAAAAGAGGTCGAATACGAGCAGGGTACGACCTATGAACAGATCGCAAAAGACTATCAGAAGGACTTCGAGCAGGAGATCGTTCTTGTGTTTTTCAACGGAAGACTGCGTGAATTAAACAAGAGAGTGAAGGAGGACGGGACGCTTTCCTTTGTGACTGCGGCTGACAAGCCGGGCGTGAAGGCATATCGGCGTACGGTGGTGCTACTCATGCAGAAAGCGCTGGATGACCTTTATGGTGATCAGGGCGTGGGTGTGCGCGTTCTTCAGACCACCGGAAACGGTCAGTACTGTGAGCTGACCGGAACGGACATGGAAGTGACGGCTGAGATGCTGAGAGAACTCAGCGCAGAAATGCGCCGCCTGATCGATGCGGATCTTCCCATCAACAAGGAAAATCATTCCACAGCGGAGGCAGTGAAGCTGTTTCATGAGCTTGGCATGACTGACAAGGAAAAACTTTTTGGTTATCGCCGCAGCTCCCGTGTGAATATCTATGAACTGGACGGCTACCGGGACTATTTTTACGGATATATGCTTCCTTCCACCGGATATGTGAAAAACTATGACCTGATCCGATACAGCAACGGTTTTGTGCTGCTGTATCCCGATGCAAAGACCGGGATCGTCAGCGAGTATCATTCTTCCGATAAGCTGTTTGCCACACAGCGCGAGTGCAGCAAGTGGGGCGAAAAGATGGGCGTAAAAAATATCGGAGAGCTGAATGAAGCCATTGCCACCGGAAGAATCCAGGATATCATCCTGATGCAGGAAGCACAGATGGAAGCGCGCATTGGTGATCTGGCAGATATCATAGCGAATGCCGGAAATAAAAAATTCATCATGATCGCAGGTCCTTCATCTTCAGGAAAAACAACGTTTTCCCACCGGTTGTCCATTCATTTGTCTGCCCTCGGCATGAAGCCGCATCCGATCCCGTTGGACGATTATTATCTGGATCGCGATAAGACGCCCAGGGATGAGAACGGAAATTACGACTTCGAGTGTCTGGAGGCACTGGATGTTGAGCTGTTTAATAAAGATATGTCAGCACTTCTCGCAGGTGAGCGCGTCGAGCTGCCAACTTTTAACTTCAAGACAGGAAAGCGGGAATATCGTGGAAAATATATGCAGCTGGGACCGGAGGATGTTCTGGTCATCGAGGGCATTCACGGGCTGAACGATAAGCTGTCCTATTCCCTGCCCGGTGAGAGCAAGTTTAAGATCTATATCAGTGCACTGACACAGCTGGCCATCGACGAGCATAATGCACTGCCCACCACGGATGGCAGATTGATCCGCCGGATCGTGCGTGATGCCAGAACAAGAGGCACTTCCGCACAGGAGACGATCGCGATGTGGGATTCTGTGCGCAGAGGCGAGGAAAAATATATTTTCCCCTTCCAGGAGGGTGCAGATTATATCTTTAACTCCGCGCTGATCTATGAACTGGCAGTGCTCAAGCTCTACGCAGAGCCGCAGTTGTTCAATATCCCCAAGGATGCGCCGGAGTATGTGGAGGCGAAGCGCCTGCTGAAGTTCCTCGACTATTTCCTGGCTATCCCCAGTGAGAACATCCACCACAATTCGCTGGTGCGGGAGTTTATCGGAGGCAGCTGCTTTAACGTGTAAGAGGGTAACTGTTCAGGCATGGGATACGGTAAAACAGTTTTTGGCGGCGCACAAAAGGTGCTGGAATGATAATTGAATAGGAACTATTATTAAGATACCCTGACTGGTTATTAAGACCTGTCAATTTATTCTTCAAGGAGATGATGATATGTCTATTACTGCAACTGAATTAAAACGCATCTCGGCAAATATCTTATGCTTGCAGAAACAGAGGATATTTATATCACTCGTAACGGAAAGGTTGTTGCAAAGTTATCTAATCCATATCAGGACAGAGTAAATGTTGCGAAGTCATTATTTGGTGTTCTTTCGGCTGATATGACTTTGGAAGAAGCGCGAGAAGAAAGGTTGAATACGATATGAGAGTCCTGATTGATACCTGTGTTATCATAGATGCCTTACAGTCTCGTGTTCCGTTTGCGGAAGCAGCACAAAAAAGAGCCACAGGAATGTCCATTTCATGTTGAGCCATTTGAAGTCTTTTGCTTTTATGATTGAGCAGAAGCCCCATACGCTCAGGGGCAGGAACATAAAGAGGCAGACGAATAGCCGGGAGAATAAGGAATCACCAAACCTGCTTTATGAAACAGATCATAGTAGTGAAATCCTCCGGGAAAAATTCGTTCTTCAAACTCCAGAGTAGTATTTGAATTACAAGACACAATGTTTTATAATTCATTATAGGATGCTCCGTTCCGTGTATCAAGGTACAAAAATTGCCTTTTCGCAAGAGAGGTGTATATAAAGATGGATATCAGAATATTGCGCTATTTTCTGACCGTGGCAAAAGAACAGAACTTTACAAAAGCCGCAGAACAATTAAATATTACACAGCCAACACTTTCAAGGCAGCTTGCTGCATTGGAGGAGGAACTTGGCACAGCCTTGTTTATAAGAGGGAACCGCAGTATCACGCTTACGGAGTCGGGGATCTTACCATGCGGTCAGGATGTTGATGGTAAAGCCTGTCCGTATGGACATAAAATAGCGGATATGTTCTTTGGGCAATCCGGGTATATCACCATAACGTTGGTGGAGAATCTCGGCGTTTTTCATGTGACAGGCATAAATGATGTCCTGCCGATTGATCCGGATCAACAGCTCCAGAATATCGCTGTGGATCATCCAATAGCGAAAATAATGGAGTGCCAGTTCGATCTCATTCGGGAACTGCTCTGGTTTGTAATCACCCAGTACCTCCTGAAAGCAGGTATCGCATTTCCAGTACAGAACATCGGAAATCTTGTACTTCATGTGTGATATACTTGCCTTTGGAACAGAAAAAATGTAATATGGTGTCAGCTTTTTCTGCGTACAAAGGAGGATGTATATGTTATTGAGTATTGCACTGATCCTGCTGGTCGGTATGACGTTAGGCTGGGTTTGCAAAAAATGCAAACTGCCAAGTCTGCTGGGAATGCTGGCTACAGGTATTTTGCTCGGTTCGTATGTACTGGATCTGATCGATGGATCGATCCTGTCCATATCATCAGAAATAAGAAAGATTGCACTCATCATTATTCTGACAAGGGCAGGACTTAGCCTTGATGTTTCAGGGATCAAAAAGATAGGAAGACCGGCTGTCATGATGTGTTTTGTTCCGGCAAGTTTTGAGTTGATCGGTATGATATTACTTGCACCAAAACTGTTGGGATTATCTATGCTTGAAGCAGCCATTATGGGAGCTGTTCTTGCAGCTGTTTCACCTGCGGTAGTTGTTCCCAGAATGGTGAAATTGATGGAGGAAGGATATGGAACGAAGCAAGGTATTCCGCAGCTGATCCTGGCGGGAGCATCCGTTGATGATGTGTATGTGATCGTTCTGTTTACCACTTTCATCAGTATGATACAGGGGAATGGAGTGTCAGTCATTCGATTCGTAAACATTCCGGTATCGATCGTATTGGGCATTTTGATCGGCTTGCTTAGCGGCTGGATGCTTGCAAAATATTTTGAGAAGGTTCATATCCGGGATACGATCAAGATCCTCATTATACTTTCGCTGTCGTTTATATTAGTGGCAATCGAGGATGCTTTGCATACACCGATCACATTCTCTGCACTGATCGCGATCATGTTTATCGGCGTTGCCCTGCAGAAATACAGAGGAGAGGCATCTGTCAGGTTATCCGCGAAATATAATAAGCTGTGGGTAGCGGCGGAGGTGTTCCTTTTTGTTTTGGTCGGCGCCACCATAAATATCAATTATCTGGGAAATGTTGGGGCGAAAGCGCTGATCGTGATCGCAGGGGCTCTGATTCTTCGGATGCTTGGTGTGTTTGTATGCCTTCTGGGAACAGATTTAAACGCGAAAGAACGGGCATTTTCTATGATGGCGTATACACCGAAGGCAACTGTTCAGGCAGCTATCGGAGGAATTCCGTTAAGTCTTGGACTTGGATGCGGAGATATGGTGTTGACGGTAGCGGTACTTGCCATTGTATTGACAGCTCCTCTTGGTGCGTTTGCGATTGATTTGAGTTACAAAAAATTGCTTGAAAGATAAGATGATCGTTTGCTGAATTACTTGGGGGCAAATTTGCATGCTAATTTGTTGCAAAGGACATGAAAAGGAGATATTATATAAATATATTGTAGTAGAAAGGATGATGTATATGCCCAATATTAAACCAGTATCAGATTTGAGAAATTACACTTCTGTGATTAGTGAGGTTGGATATGGTTCAAGAGTATATCTGACTAAGAACGGTCATGGTAATGTTGCATTGATAGATATGCGTGAATTGGATGATATGGAAAAAGAACTTGCTCTTTACAAGTTTAAGTATGAGATGGCTATTGCAGAGAAATCCATTCGGGAAGAGGGAACCATTTCAGCAGATGAACTGGAAGCGGAACTGGGAGTATAGTTATTGAAGAAACTGGAATATTCACAGATAGCCAGGCAAAAGTTAAAAGAACTTCAAGGCGACTTGTTGCAAAAATTCGGAGAAGCATTTGCAAAGAAGTCCGTCAAGAGGATGACAACTGCGGTCAGAAGATTGGAACAGTTTGCTGACAGCGGTGTACAGATCGCAGAGATGTATGATATAGACACGGACTATTGGTATATCTTTGTGAATCATAATTATTTCGTGTACCGTGTCGAAGATGAAAAGGTGATTGTTGTCCAAATATTCAATGAAAAAGAAGATTTCATGCAGAAACTGTTTGGAATATCCGGTAGAACACAGGAGTCTATCGAATATTGGGGCGAATAATAATCCAAATATAAGATCCCGAAGGATTGCAAAGATATCCTCCGGGATTTTTTCCATTTTTTATGCATCGATTTCATGTTACAGTACGTCTAATAGATGAAACCACATATCAGGTGGCATACAGATACTCATAAGGGGGTGGTGATGTGAAAAATGAGCATGACGCATTGGATATCATTGGCGAAGCTACCTATAAAGGATTGAAGGAATTGCATACTTTGAAGCAGCCGGAATATTTTGATACATGGATGACACGGATTGTGATCAATGCTGCGATCGACTACATACGAAAAAATACGAGCTTTGTTTATTGCGAAGAGGACACCATAGGTGTGATGAAAGTCACGGAATCCGGATGCGTCTGTGTATTCAGAAAAATTAAAAGAATTGTACGGAGACCCCACAGAAATAAATGAGACCACTTCGGAAGGCGGGGCTACATGGGAATCATGGAATATAGAGGGAGTACAGCTTCGCCTGTATCAGGAGTATGAGCTTTCTACACTGGAGATGACATGGATGCCTGATGCAGGAGAATAGGGTCGTATGAGCTAACAGAGTAATCTCAAAATGGTGAATACCGCAAAATTCCCTTGCATTTGCGCACAAAAGATGGCATAATTAAAAATCGGTTGAGCAGGACAAATGATCGCGGCTGCAAGTGTCGAAAGACCGCAGGTGAGGAAAGTCCGGGCTTCACAGGGCAGGATGCCGGATAACGTCCGGTGGAGGTGACTCCCAGGCCAGTGCAACAGAAATATACCGCCACTGATCCCAGTGGTAAGGGTGGAAAGGCAGTGTAAGAGACTACCGTGCGGCTGGTAACAGCCGTAGCCATGTAAACCCCATCCGAAGCAAGACCAGAACGAAGCGATGACGTGGCCCGCCAGCTTCAGGTAGGTCGCTTGAGGCGCATGGCAACATGCGTCCTAGATAGATGATCATTCAACGACATAACCCGGCTTATCGTTCTGCTTAACCTGATTTGATGTATGAGAACTTCTTGAGAATCTTAAAAAAGTATTAAATCTGCGGCTATTTTATTGACGAAGCGAAAAAAACGATTTAACATACCTTTTATATCAGTACGAAGTAACTGAATAGTTACGAAGTAAAGAGGTGTTGTTTAAAATGAAGTTTCGAGAAAAAATGCAGCAGTTTATGTATGGCAGATATGGAAATGATCAATTGTCCAGAGTATACCTTGGCATCACGTTAGTGCTTCTGGTGTTATCGCTGTTTACGCGCTGGACAATTTTTTATATTGCAGGTATCGCGCTTCTGATCTACTGCTACTACCGGATGTTTTCCAAAAACATCACGAAAATGAGTGCACAGAACCAGAAATATTTAAACTGGCGCTACGGACTGGCGGTAAAACGGCAGAAGAGAAAAACCCACATGGAGCAGCGAAAGATCTACCATTTTTATAAATGTCCGCAGTGTAAGCAAAAGGTGCGTGTGCCGAAGGGACACGGAAAGATCTGTATCACCTGTCCGAAATGTAAGATGGAATTTGTTCGCAAGAGCTGATGGCAGAGGTAAGAGGTTTTATGTTTGGATATATTCATGCGAATACAAAAGAATTGACGGAAGAAAATAAGATCACTTATCAGGCATATTATTGCGGACTGTGCCAGCAGCTGAAGGAAAATTGTGGTAAAAAGGGGCAGATGCTCCTGAACTATGACATGACCTTTCTTATCATTCTGCTGAGTGGACTGTACGAGCTGGAAAATACCCATGAGGCATTCAACTGTGTGCGTCATCCCGGCAGCAAGCAGAATGTCTGGATCAATGACGCGACACGGTATGCGGCGGATATGAATATCCTGTTGTCGTACCACAATTCGCTGGACGATTGGCGGGACGAGCATTCTATTACCAAAAAGATGGTGGTGAAGGCACTGCATGATGACTATGTGCAGATCGGTGCACAGTATCCGAGACAGTTGTCAGCACTGGAAAATTATCTGGAGCAGCTGGCGGCGGCAGAGACACGGCAGGAGTCGAACATCGATCTGGTGGCAGGGCTGACCGGTGAGATGCTTGCCGAGATCTTTGACTGGAAGCAGGATGAGTGGTCGGAGGAACTGCGATGTTTTGGTTTTTACATGGGCAAGTTTATTTATCTGATGGATGCCTATGAGGATCTGGAAAAAGACCGGAAAAATAAGCAGTATAATATATTGTCCTTTGTTGCGGGCAGTGAGGAATATGAGACTTATTGTAAACAGTTGCTGACCAGTATGATGGCGGAATGCGCCAAGTCCTTTGAGCGCCTGCCAATCCTGCAGCATGCGGATATTTTGCGGAATGTGCTGTATTCCGGCGTGTGGACACGCTATGAATATATGCAGTTGAAAAGGCAGAAAAAGGAATTAAAGGAAAAGAAAGCCGCGGCGACCAGCCGGACGAAAAATCTGAAAAAACAAAATAAAAAAGGAAAAAAAGACAGTGGCGAATCCTTATGAGGTACTCGGGGTGTCACCCGGTGCCAGTGATGACGAGATAAAAAAAGCATATCGCAATCTGAGCCGAAAATATCACCCGGATGCAAATATCAACAATCCGAACAAGGCGCAGGCGGAAGAACGCTTCAAGGAAGTGCAGCAGGCCTATGACCAGATCATGAAAGAAAAACAGCAGGGCTACAGTTATGACGGATTTGGCGGAGGCAGCAGTCAGGGCGGATATTACGGTGACTTCGGCGGTTTTGGTGGCTTTGGTGGCGCTTATGGCGGCGGACAGCAGCGCAGCACCGGATCATCCGATACGGATACTATCGAGCTCCAGGCGGCAGCCAACTATATCAATCATCGCTGCTATCGCGAGGCGCTGAATGTGCTGGCAAATATCAAGAACCGTGCAGCCAACTGGTATTATTACAGCGCGATGGCAAATGCCGGTGCCGGAAACAATGTGACGGCCAAAGAGCATATCGCTCAGGCCCTTGCGATGGATCCCAACAATATGCAGTACCGCGCCTTTGAGCAGCAGTTGAACTACGGCGGAGACTGGTACAGTAATATGGGACGCGGATACAGCAGACCGCTCGCAGGCAGCAGCAGCTTTTGCTTGAGCCTGTGCCTGATGAATATATTATGCAACTGCTGTTGCAATCCTGTCGGAATCAGATTCTAAGATTGAGAAAGTATAAAAAGAAAGAGAGGTGCATTTCATGGAAATGTACCTCTCTTGCGTATCTCAGATTAATTTTTAAATTTTGTTTCACAGTACTTGCAGCGATAGACTTTATTTTCCGGATCAGTGAGCACAAAGATCTGCTCCAACTCCTGCTCAATAGAGGTGATGCAACGAGGATTCTTGCAGAAGATCACGTTGTGCACTTCCTTCGGCAGATGTAGGGCCTTCTTTTCTACGATCTTGTCATCCTTGATGACGTTGACGGTGATGCGGTGGTCAATAAAACCTAAGATATCCAGATCCAGTGCATCGACCGGACATTCTACCTTGATGATATCTTTTTTACCCATCTTGTTGCTCTTGGCGTTCTTAATGATCGCCACGGTACAGTCGAGCTGATCCAGCTTCAGGTCGTGATAGATACGCATGCTCATACCTGCCTGAATGTGGTCTAATACAAACCCCTCATGGATTCCACTGATATTTAACATTTCACATACCTCCTACTCAACCTTGATGCCTAACAGTGTAAGGATCAGTGCCATGCGCACATAAACGCCATACTGGGCCTGTTTAAAATAGACGGCTCTCGGATCATCGTCCACTTCCACGGAGATCTCATTGACACGGGGCAGTGGATGCAGCACCAGCATGTCCTCCCTTGCAAGGTTCATCTTTTCTTTATCCAAAATATAGAAATCCTTCATGCGGACATAATCTTCCTCATTGAAGAAGCGCTCCCGCTGAACACGGGTCATGTATAAGACATCCAGGTCGCCGATGGCATCCTCCAGCTTTTCCATCTCGCGGTAGGGGATGTGATTTGCTTCCAGCACATCCGTGCGGATATAGCTGGGAACGCGGAGCTCCTCCGGAGACACCAGTATAAACTCCACACCCGGGTAACGGATCAGCGCATTGATCAGAGAGTGGACGGTACGGCCAAATTTCAGATCACCGCACAGACCGATCTTCAGATGATCGAAATGTCCTTTTAAATTGTAAATAGTGAGCAGATCCGTGAGAGTCTGGGTCGGATGTTGATGACCGCCGTCACCGGCGTTGATAACAGGAATCCCGGATTTTTGGGAAGCGACTAAAGCTGCTCCCTCCTTGGGATGACGAATGGCACATATATCTGCGTAGCAGGAAATAACACGAATGGTATCGGAAACACTTTCGCCCTTGGCAGCCGAACTGCTGTCGGCACTGTGAAAACCGAGAACATTGCCGCCGAGATTTAACATGGCAGCCTCAAAACTGAGTCTTGTACGGGTGCTCGGTTCATAAAAACAGGTGGCAAGCTTTTTGCCTTCGCACGCATGTGCGTATTTATCGGGATGTTTCTCAATGTCGCCCGCCAGAGACAGAAGCTCGTCCAGCTCTTCGACCGACAAATCCAATGGGCTCATTAGATGACGCATGGTATTCTAGTTCCTCCTTGATGTATTTTTACTATCATATAATAACAAAGTGCGAAATTCAAGAGAGAAATTAGTGTGATTTTTTGCATCCCAGTATCCGCTCAAACAAAAGTCCTGCGCCCATCCACAACGGCGCATAGTCCAGGCGGATGACACCGCGAATATTGAGTTTGGCACGACTGTAGTCCCAGGGACAGCAGTCGTGTTTTTTTAGTAGACTTCCGCTGATGTATTCACCGGTCAGGATGGCAGCAGAATAGATGCCGCCGCGGACGGCGGTGGGGAGCTTGCCGATCAGGTGGTAAAGAGGTTTGATGAGCGCAGCACAGCCGTAGATCGGAAACATCCAGACGGAGGTTTGTCCGAGTAGCTTGTGATCGTGCCTGCGCAGGCCTTTGAGGGAGGTGAACAGGACCTCCATACACCAGCCGGTCAGCCCACAGATAAAAAAGTTTTTCGGGAACATGAGGTTTGGCTTTTTCATATGAAGAAGTATGCCCGGCGGTCAGATTTTATATACTGTATTTGTTGCAGGTTGTCACACATATTTCTATATATTTTTATTGAATTTACTTGCACCGGATGTGAAAAAGCAATAAGATATTCTAAGAAAATGATTCGGAGACGGCCGGAGCAGCAATGATGCCGGCGCGTAGAACGAGAGGCAGGAGGAGAACGATGATTTTACAAACGCTTTTAGAACGGATGAAATATAGTTGTGTACAGGGCAGCGCGGACATTGAGATCACGGATCTGGTGTACGATTCAAGAAAGGCACAGAAGGGCAGCGTCTTTGTATGTATCAAGGGCGCGGTTGTGGACGGACATACATTCGTTTCGCAGGTATGCGAGGCGGGGGCGGCAGCGCTGATCGTGCAGGATGATGTGACCGCTCCGGAGGATGTGACGGTCATCAAGGTAGCGGACACACGTCTGGCGCTGGCAGAGCTTTCTGCAGCATACTTCGGACATCCGGCGGAGAAGATAAAGACGATCGGTATTACTGGTACAAAAGGAAAGACCACCACAACCTATATGATCAAATCCATTCTGGAGCATGCAGGCTACAAGGTGGGTCTGATCGGCACCATCGAGACGATCATCGGGGATGAGCACATTCCGGCGGTGAACACAACACCGGAGTCCTACGTGATACAGGAGAGCTTCCGAAAAATGGTGGACGCCGGACTGAATGCAGTCGTTATGGAGGTGTCTTCTCAGGGGCTGATGCTGCACCGCGTCGGCGGTTTTACGTTTGATATCGGTATTTTCACAAATCTGGAGCCGGATCATATCGGCCCGAATGAGCATGCTTCTTTTGAGGAATATTTACAGTGCAAAGCGATGCTGTTCCGCCAGTGCAGACTCGGTATTGTCAATGCGGATGATGAGCATACAGAGAAACTGTTAGAGGGGCATACCTGCGAGATCGAGACTTACGGCCTTTCTGAGAAGGCGGATCTGCGTGCGACGGATATGGAGCTGATCAAGGGCAAGGGTTATCTGGGCGTGAAATATCATGCAAAGGGCCTGGTGGACTGCCCGGTGGAGATCCATGTACCGGGACGCTTCAGCGTGTACAACTCGCTGACGGCCATCGCTGTCTGCCACCATTTCAATGTTACGATAGAGAACATCCAGTCTGCGCTGCGCGCTGCAAAGGTGAAAGGCCGTATTGAGATCGTGAAAGTATCTGATGATTTTACGCTCATGATCGACTATGCGCATAATGCGATGAGTCTGGAAAGTCTTTTGTCTACGCTGAAGGAGTACGATCCCGGCAGACTGGTGTGCCTGTTCGGATGCGGAGGAAACCGTTCCAAGCTGCGCCGTTATGAGATGGGCGAGGTCAGCGGAAAGATGGCGGATCTGACGATCATCACCTCTGACAATCCGAGAAACGAGGAGCCCCAGGCGATCATCGATGACATCAAGATCGGCATCGGCAAGACGGACGGAAAATATGTGGAGATCGCGGACCGCAAGGAGGCCATCCGTTATGCGATCGCAAACGGACAGCCGGGAGATGTGATCGTGCTCGCCGGAAAGGGGCATGAGGATTATCAGGAGATCAATGGTGTGAAGCACCATATGGATGAGCGGGAGCTGATCGCAGAGGTACTGGAGGAATTGAAGTAATACATGTATGCGGATATCATTATTGATATATCACATGAAAAATTAGATAAAGTGTTTCAGTACCGGATACCGGAAGAGCTGCTCCCGCGTCTGACCATCGGAATGCAGGTGCAGGTGCCCTTCGGCAGCGGCAATGCGCTGCGCACCGGGTATGTGGTGGATATCACGGATCAGACAGATTATGATGTGGATAAGATCAAGGACATTGCCCGTATCGTGGAGCAGTCGGTCCCGATCGAGTCCCAGCTCATCGCGCTGGCAGCGTGGATGCGGCGCAATTACGGCGGTACGATGAACCAGGCGTTAAAGACGGTCATTCCGGTCAAGCATAAGGAGCGGCTGCAGCAGAAGCGCACGGTAGAGCTGGCGCTGACGGACATGGTAGAGGCAAAAAATCTGCTGGCGGAGCTTACGCGCAAGCACAGAACCGCGCGGGCGCGTCTGCTGGAAGCACTGTTGGAAAATGATCGTATTGACTATGAGGTAGTGACACACAAGCTGAATGTCACTGCCGCGGTGCTCCGGGCAATGGAGGAGCAGGGCATCATCCGTATTGTCAGTGAGGACCGTTACCGCAATCCGGTGGGGCATCTGACGAAAAGCGGATACAACATTGTTTTAAATGAGGAGCAGCAGGCGGTTGTGGATGCCATAGACGCTGATTTTCAGGCGGAGCAGTATGGCAATTATCTGATACAGGGTGTGACCGGCAGCGGAAAGACGGAAGTGTACATGGAGCTGATCGCCCGGGCGGCAGCACAGGGGCGTTCATCCATCGTGTTGATCCCGGAGATCGCGCTGACCTTCCAGACGGTCATGCGTTTTTATAACCGGTTTGGCGACCGGGTGAGCATTCTGCATTCCAGACTCTCTCAGGGTGAGCGCTATGACCAGTTTCTTCGGGCAAAAAACGGGGAACTGGATGTGATGATCGGCCCCCGGTCGGCATTGTTCACACCGTTTTCAAATTTGGGGTATATCATCATCGATGAAGAGCATGAGAGCAGCTATAAATCGGAGACGGTTCCGCGCTATCATGCCAGAGAGACGGCGATGGAGCGGGCACGGATGGCAGGGGCGAGTGTGATCCTTGGATCTGCGACGCCTTCGCTGGAGAGCAGTTACCGCGCCGAAAAAGGGCAGCTTCGCCGGTTTTATTTATCGAACCGGGCAAAAAATGCGAGCACGCTTCCCACGTGCCATGTGGCAGATCTGCGGGAGGAATTAAAGAACGGAAACCGCTCGATCCTAAGCAGAAAACTGCAGGAGCTGATGGAAGAACGGCTTGTCCGCGGTGAGCAGGTAATGCTCTTTCTGAACCGTCGGGGAATGGCAGGCTTTGTGTCCTGCCGGGAGTGCGGGGAAGCGGTGAAATGTCCGCATTGCGATGTGTCCCTCAGCCTGCACAATAACGGCACACTTAAATGTCATTACTGCGGATATGAAATGTCACAGGTGACGCGCTGTCCGTCCTGTGGCTCCAAATATATCGGCGCGTTCCGCGCCGGCACACAGAAGATCGAGGAGATCGTCAAAAAACGGTTTCCCGGCGCGCGGGTGCTCCGGATGGATTACGACACGACGCGCACAAAAGACAGTTATGAAAAGATCTTATCTGCCTTTGCAAACGAGGAAGCGGATATTCTGATCGGGACGCAGATGATCGTGAAAGGGCATGATTTCCCGAAGGTGACACTGGTGGGAATCCTGGCGGCGGATCTTTCTCTGCATGCGAATGATTACCGGGCAGCGGAGCGAACCTTTCAGTTGCTGACGCAGGCGGCAGGGCGTGCGGGGCGCGCAGAGCGGGCAGGAGAGGTCGTCATCCAGACGTATCAGCCGGATCATTATGCTGTGCAGGCGGCAAAAGATCAGGATTATGAGCGTTTCTATGAGCAGGAGCTTGCCTATCGGGAGCTGATGTGTTATCCTCCCGTATGGAATCTTTTGCTGATCGCAGTGACATCGCCGCGGGAAGCGGAAGCAGAGTCGTGCAGCAGGAAGCTGGGGCAGTGGCTTCAGGAACATTTTTCGCAGCTTTCCATGATCGGACCCACAGAGGCGACGGTGGCGAAGGTCAACGATATTTACCGCCGGGTCATCTACCTGAAAAGCGAAGATTATGGGGATCTCGTCTGTGCCAAGGACGGACTGGAGAGTGTACTGTCACAGGGAATGTGGCGGCAGACAACCGTACAGTTTGATTTTAACCCGATCACTGGGTTTTAGAGAAAGAAAGCAAATGCCCTCAGAAAAAGGGCAGCATGATAGAGTTAGGAGGAAAATAAAATGGCTTTACGTCAGATTCGCATCCAGGGAGATGCAGTACTTGAAAAAAAATGCAGAGAGATCACAGAGATGACACCCCGTATCAAGGAGCTGATCGAAGACATGCTTGATACCATGTACGATGCCTGCGGTGTAGGACTTGCGGGCCCGCAGGTTGGCGTGTTGAAGCGGCTCTGTGTGATCGATGTGGGAGAGGGGCCGATCGTTTTGATCAATCCGGTCATTCTTTCTACAGACGGCGAGCAGACCGGCGACGAGGGATGCCTCAGTCTGCCCGGAAAGGCAGGTCAGGTGACGCGTCCGAACCATGTGGTTGTACGTGCATTGGACGAAAATATGCAGGAGCGTGAGCTGGAAGGAGAGGGACTTCTGGCACGTGCATTCTGTCATGAGATCGATCACCTGGATGGTCATATGTACACAGAGTTAGTAGAGGGTCAGCTTCACGATGTGACCTACGAAGAGGATTAGACAATGAAAATTATTTTTATGGGAACCCCCGATTTTGCAGTGGGGACACTGGAGGCGCTGGTGCAGGCAGGACATGAGGTCATGCTCGCTGTCACACAGCCGGATAAACCACAGGGTAGAAAACAGGTGCTTGTGGCACCTCCGGTTAAAGAAAAAGCGCTGGAACTCGGTATACCGGTCTTTCAGCCGAAACGTGTGCGGGAGCAGGAATCGCTCCGGGTGTTAAAGGACTATGAGCCGGAGTTGATCGTGGTGGCAGCCTTCGGACAGATACTGCCCAAGGAACTGTTAGATCTGCCGAAGTACGGCTGTATCAATGTGCATGCATCCCTGCTTCCGAAATATCGCGGAGCAGCGCCGATCCAGTGGGCGATTCTAAACGGCGATGAGGTAACAGGCGTTACGATCATGCGCATGGATGTAGGATTGGACACCGGAGATATGATCGCAAAGACAGAGGTAAAAATTTCACCGGAAGACACTGGTGGAACGTTATTTGACCGGCTGGCGGAGGCTGGTGCGTGTCTGTGCGTGGAGACGATCCCTTCCATCGTGGATGGGACGGCTGTCTATACGCCGCAGGATGAGAGCGCTGCAACGAAGGTCGGAATGATCAAAAAACAGGATGGGCTGATCGATTTTTCACGCCCCGCAAAGGCGATCGAATGTCAGGTACGCGGTTTGAATCCCTGGCCCAGTGCGTATACTTCTCTTGCAGGAAAAACGTTAAAGATCTGGTCTGCCGGGGTGTGCGAAGATGCTACTATAATCGACGGGGATCCGGCTTCCGGCACAGCCTCTGTTGCTCCCGGAACGGTGGTATTTACAAAAAAAGACTGCTTTGGCATACAGACCGGAGACGGAATCCTTGTGTGCAAAGAAGTGCAGCTGGAGGGCAAGAAGCGGATGTCTGCAGGTGATTTCCTGCGGGGGAATGCGATAGAGGTCGGCACAATTCTGGGATAAACAATCATTAGGACATATCTGACAGGGCATTTACTTTTATCCGGACGCGCATGGTCTGTGGCACTGCTTTGTCCGTTCGTTATGCTTGACGGGTAAATCACGCGGGGAGACACAGAGTAAAGGCAAACTCAGCCTTTCTCTGATGCCTTGTGACTGGTAACGGTTAGTTATTTCCGCGTGAACCCGCCGCATAAACGAACTGTCAAATGCCGTTGCGACAGCCCATGCGCTGTGAATGAAATAAGGTGAGGTATTTTCTGTGAAATGTACTGTCGAGAGGCAAATCGTCAACAGGTTGTTGACAATTCTGATATCACCTTAAGTTAATATTTAAGGTCCAAGAATCTGTGAGGATCAATCATGTCTGAACACAAATTCCAATTTGCCGCAAATAATATCTTAAATGTGAGATGAGTCTTTCGGAAAGTCGTTTATGCGTCCGATCTCTGCGTGATAATACCCGTTAAGCACAACGGATTGTCGGGTATGTCATGCAGAAACGGACGCATGATAACAGACCTGCCAAGGAGCTTACTTTACCATACAACAAAAAAGGAGGAATAAATTATGCCATATTATGGATTTTACTGGGATCCGACCTACTTTCTGGTCGTGATCGGCGCGATCATCTGCATGATCGCCTCCGCAAAAGTGCGGACAACCTATAACAAATATTCGCGTTATGCCAGCGCCAGCGGAATGACCGGCGCGCAGGTAGCGGAGCAGATCCTGCGGGCAGCAGGCATCTATGACGTACAGATCCGTCATGTGTCCGGCAGCCTGACAGATCATTATGATCCGAGAAACAAGACGTTAAATCTGTCAGACTCGGTGTATGCGTCGCGCTCTGTTGCGGCAGTCGGTGTGGCAGCCCATGAGTGTGGCCATGCGATCCAGCATGATGTGAACTATTTTCCGCTGACATTGCGCAGCACCATCGTTCCGGTGGCAAATATTGGTTCCACATTGGCATGGCCGCTGATCCTGATCGGACTGCTGTTTTCAAGCAGGAGTGCAAGTCTGTTCATCCAGCTTGGTATTGTCTGCTTCTCCTTTGCGGTGCTGTTTCAGCTGGTGACGCTTCCGGTAGAGTTCAATGCTTCACACCGGGCACTTGTGATGCTGGAAGATATGCACATTTTGAACGAGACAGAACTGCCGAAGACAAAAAAGGTGCTGCGTGCGGCGGCACTCACCTATGTGGCAAGTGCGGCAGCAGCGATTCTGCAGCTGCTTCGTCTGCTGATTTTATTTGGAGGACGCAATGACCGCGACTGAAACGGTAAAAGTAAATGAGCGGGAACTGGTACTGGACATTCTGCTGCTGGTGACGAGAGACGGAGTACACTGTCATCTCGCCATGGGGCAGGTGCTGGAAAAGTATCAGTTCCTCGAAAAAAAGAGCCGGGCGTTTATCAGCCGTCTGACACAGGGCACACTTGAGCGGATGATCGAACTGGACTATGTGATCGACTGCTATTCAAAGACACCGGTGAAAAAGATGAAGCCGGTCATCCGCTGCATTCTGCGCAGTGGCGTGTACCAGCTTCTTTATATGAACAGCGTTCCGGCGTCAGCTGCCTGCAATGAGGCGGTACGGCTGGCGGGAAAACGGGGATTTTCAGGATTGAAGGGGTTCGTCAACGGCGTGCTGCGCACCATCAGCCGGGCACAGGCATCAGGAGAACTTCAAAAGAAATATCCGGACGAGAAAAAAGAGCCGATACAGGCGTTTTCTATCCGCAATTCCATTCCGGAGTGGCTGGTGCAGAAATGGGTGGATACTTATGATTATGCGACTGCAAAATCTATCTGCGAGGCATTTTTGAAGGAGCGCCCCACGGCGATCCGTGTGAATACCGACAAGATCTCTGCGGAGGAATTGACGGAAGAATTGCGGACAGCAGGCGTGACGGTGGAGCCGGTAGAGAGCTGCCCGGACGCGCTCTTTATTTCCGGTTACGATTATCTGAATTGTCTGCCGGCCTTTGCCCGCGGCGATTTTTATGTGCAGGATCTCTCTTCCATGCAGGTGGCACTGGCAGCAGATGTGCAGCCGGGCTGGAACGTCATCGACGTGTGTGCGGCGCCCGGTGGAAAGGCGATCCATGTGGCGCAGTTTCTGTGGGGCACCGGACATGTGGAGGCGCGGGATCTGACCGAGTATAAAGTGGATCTGATCCTGGACAATATCGACCGCTGTCAGGTGGAAAATATGTCTGCAAAAGTGTGGGATGCCACCGTGCGAGACGAAGATGCAGTGGGCACAGCAGACCTTGTGATCGCGGATCTTCCCTGCTCCGGACTGGGCGTGCTTCACAGCAAGCCGGATATCAAATACAACATGTCACCGGAGCAGATGCAGGAACTGGCGGAACTGCAGCGGGAGATTCTTACTGTTGTTGCGGATTATGTGAAGCCCGGCGGCAGGCTGGTCTATAGCACGTGTACGGTGAACCGTGCGGAAAATGAGGACAATGCAGCGTGGTTTGCAGACACACATCCGGAGTTTGTGAAAAAGAGTGAGAAGCAGATCCTGCCGAGTGACAGGCAAGACGGATTTTACATTGCAGTATTCGACCGGAAGCGATAACTGTTTTAAGCCGCGCGGCGATCTTGCAAATGGTTCTGAATACGGGACGAAAATGATAGTATTGGAGAAATGAAATGGAACGGTTTGACTTAAAATCGGCACCTTATGAGGAATTAACGGAATATATCACATTGCTGGGGGAGAAGCCTTTCCGGGCGAAACAGATCTACGAGTGGATGCATGTGAAGCAGGTGACTTCCATTGATGAGATGACAAATCTCTCAAAGAATCTGCGGGAGCAGATGAAGGAGCAGTGCACCTTCACGGTGTTAAAACAGATCGATGTGCAGATCTCCAGACAGGACGGCACCCGGAAATATCTGTTTGGGCTGGCGGACGGCAATGTGATCGAGAGTGTACTGATGCGCTATAAGCACGGAAACAGCGTGTGCATTTCCTCGCAGGCGGGCTGCCGGATGGGCTGCCGGTTCTGTGCTTCGACATTGGACGGCCTGGCGCGGAATCTGACTCCGGCGGAGATGCTGGAGCAGATCTACCGGATCGGCTGCGACATCGGAGAACGCATCTCCAATGTGGTCGTGATGGGCAGTGGAGAGCCGCTGGACAATTATGAAAATCTGCTCATCTTTATCCGGATGCTGACTGACGCGCATGGTCTCAATATCAGCCAGCGAAATCTCACGGTATCTACTTGCGGGATCGTGCCGCGTATCCGTGAACTCGCAGGTCTGAAGCTGCAGATCACACTGGCATTGTCGCTGCACGCGTCCACGCAGGAAAAACGACGGGAACTGATGCCGATCGCCAACAAGTACGACCTTTCCGAAGTTCTGGAGGCCTGTGATTATTATTTCGCGCAGACCGGAAGGCGCATGACCTTTGAATATTCTCTGGTGGGTGGTGTCAATGATACGGATGCGGACGCGGCGGAGCTATGTGCCATGCTGAAAGGGAAAAACTGCCATATCAACCTGATCCCGGTCAACCCTATCAAGGAGCGCGACTATGTACAGTCAGACCGTTCCGTTGTGGAAGCGTTTAAACAGAAGCTGGAGCGCGGTGGCATCAATGTGACTGTGCGGCGCGAGATGGGGCGTGATATCGACGGCGCCTGCGGACAGCTTCGCAAACGGCATATGGATCTGGCGAAATAACGGGTGAATTTTGGATAAAAATGGATAAACCAAAACAAAAAATGGGTTAAAAACGGATGATATTCGGTTGACATTTGGGAACTTCTGCTCTATAATGGTATCAGAAACAATTTCTGCTCACTGTTTGGATCGGAGGGTTGCTTATGACGATCGAGGAAATGAAAAAGAAAAAACAGGAAAAAGGTTATTCCTATGCAATGATGTCAGATCTTTCCGGCGTGCCGGTCGGTACGATCCAGAAGATCTTTTCCGGGGAGACGACCAGTCCCCGCTACGATACGCTGCGCGCTCTGGAGGAGTTATTTGCTCCCATTCCCGTGCTTCGGGAAGCAAATCCTTATGGGGTGCACACGCAGGGCAGCTATACGGTGGACGATTATCGTGCACTTCCGGAGGAGCGCCGCGTGGAGCTGATCGATGGGTATTTTTATGACATGGCTGCACCCACGTTTACCCATCAGTCGATCAGTGGGGAGATTTACCGTCAGATCGCGAATTTTATCATGGATCGCGGCGGCTCCTGCAGACCGTTTATTGCTCCGGTTGACGTCCAGTTGGATTGTGATGAGCGGACGATGGTTCAGCCGGATGTGGGTATTATCTGCCATGAGGAGCGGATTCAGCATTTTGGCGTTTACGGCGCACCGGACTTTCTGGTAGAGGTGCTTTCACCCTCCACCAGACGCAAGGACAGCATCAAAAAGTTGGACAAATATCTGGAAGCCGGCGTGCGGGAATACTGGATCCTTGACCCGTATCAGAAGAGACTGCTGGTCTATTTTTTTGAGAGTGAGGTATATCCGAAGATCTACGGACTGGATCAGCCGGTGCCGATCAACATCTATGATGGGGCACTTTTCATTGATTTTTCTAATATTCTGAAGTGGATCGAGGAGGATGAAAAAAATCCGGTGATCAGTGAAAAATGAGACCGGGAAACTTGGATATGGCTTTGGTAACAGAGGGGGCAAAATGCCCTCTCTTGCTTTTTTTTAGGCTCTGTGATAAAATTTATTGGATTATGTAGATTATTAACGAAAGGCAGGCGATAAAGGATGAAGACATTTTCCCTGACAGATGTCGGAAGGGTCAGAGAATCAAATCAGGATTATGTGTACACGTCTGAGAGCCCGGTGGGAAATCTCCCGAATCTTTTTATCGTGGCAGACGGTATGGGTGGTCACGCTGCAGGAGATTTTGCATCGAAGTATACCGTGGAGCAGATCGTGGCATACATACAAAAAGCGCCCATGACAAGTCCCGTTGACCTGATCCGCGGAGCGGTCACAAAGGCCAATGCCAGCTTGATGGCACAGGCGAAAAGCGATGCGAGCCTTTCCGGTATGGGTACGACGGTTGTGATCGCGACGATCATTGGCGATCTGATGTATGTTGCAAACGTCGGCGACAGCAGGCTGTATCTGCTTCGGGAGAAGTTGGTGCAGATCACGAGGGATCATTCACTGGTGCAGGAGATGGTTCGCATGGGTGAGATGGATGCTTCCGAGGCAAAATCCCATCCGGACAAAAATATCATCACCCGCGCGGTGGGAGCCTTCGATGAGCTGGAAATTGACTTCTTTGAAGAACATATACATTCCGGTGATGTGATCCTCATGTGTACGGACGGTCTGTCCAATATGGTGGATGATACAGACATCCGACAGATTATAGAGACCGGACGGGATGTGGTGGAAAAGGTCCAGCATTTAGTGGATGCAGCAAATCGTGGCGGCGGAAAAGATAACATTACCGCCCTGATCATTGAAATATAAAACTTGAGGTGAGGAAATGGTAGAGATTGGATCATTTATAGCAGACCGATATGAGATACTCGAAAAGATCGGAGCCGGCGGCATGTCGGATGTATATAAGGCAAAGGACCAGGTTCTGGGACGCTTTGTTGCTGTGAAGGTATTGAAGCCGGAATTTGCGGAAGACGTAAACTTTGTGACGAAATTTCATACGGAGGCACAGTCGGCTGCAGGATTACAGCACCCGAATATTGTCAACATCTATGATGTCGGCAGCGAGGAGCACATGCATTTTATCGTGATGGAGTATGTAGAGGGAATCACGTTAAAGACTTATATTGAGAAAAAGGGACAGCTCAACTACAAGGAAGCTATCAGTATTGCCATTCAGGTGGCACGCGGTATCGAGGCGGCACACAATAACAATATCGTGCACCGTGATATCAAACCGCAGAATATCATGATCTCCCATGAGGGAAAAGTTAAGGTGACAGATTTTGGTATTGCAAGGGCGGCCACCTCCAACACGATCCATTCGGATGTGATGGGAAGTGTTCATTACACTTCACCGGAGCAGGCCCGCAACGGCTTTGTGGATGGCAAGAGTGATATTTATTCCCTCGGAATCGTGATGTACGAGATGGTGACCGGACGTGTACCCTTTGACGGAGATACGACGGTATCCATCGCGATCCAGCATCTGCAGGAGGAGATGGTAGCACCTTCTGTCTACGCACCGGATCTGCCCATCAGTCTGGAAAAGATCATTTTGAAATGTACGCAGAAGAGTCAGGACCGTCGCTACACATCGATGGGTGATCTGCTGGTGGATCTGAAGCACGCGCTGATGGAGCCGGACAAGGATTTTGTTGTCATTGATTCGGCAGTGAATCAGGCGAAGACCACTGTGATCCGCGAGGAGGAAGTGCGCGGTATCAAGGAGCAGGCTGCAAAAAATTATGCTGCTGCAGAAAAACAGCCCGTCAAGCCAGGCTATGACGAAGAAGATGATGACGATGACGACGATGAGGGCTTCCTTAATCCGAAGATGGAGAAAGCAGTCACAATCCTTGGCATTATCACGGCAGTGATCATCATCATTATCATCATATATCTGATCGGAAGCATGGCAGGTCTGTTTGGTGGCAAGCGTGACAAGACCAATGAGGAACCGCTGGAGGATGAGATCGTTGAGGAGTCCGGAAAGGTTGAGATGATCGATCTGCGCGGAAAGAGCTTTGACGAGGCAAAGGCTGAGCTTGAGACCATGGGTCTGAAGATCTATCAGGCATCCACCGAGGAGTCTGAGGAATACGAAGAGGGACAGATCATTTCCCAGGATATCCCCGAGGGAGATATGGTTGATGAGGGTACGATGATCCGCGTGGTTGTCAGCAGCGGAAAGGGCGAGAGTGAGATCGCCGTGCCGAATGTGACCGGATATACAGACACTGCAGCGATCGGTATGCTTCAGGATGCCGGTCTGGACTATAACAGAGAGTATGAGAGCTCCGATAAGGTTCCGGAAGGAACGGTCATCCGTCAGACGCCGGAGAGCGGTACGATGGCACCGGAGGGAACAAAGGTGACGATCGTTGTCAGCCAGGGCAAGGAGTCTGTGACCGTACCGGATCTGAAAAACCATACTGAGTCAGAAGCGCGTAAAGCTTTAGAAGCTGTGGGACTGCAGGTAGGAACCGTCAGCACGGATTACAGCGATACGGTGGAGGAAGGAAAAGTCCTTGACCAGAGTGAGATCGCAGGAAAGACGGTTTACAGTGGTACGACAGTCAATATTGTTGTCAGTCTCGGACCGAAAGAGGTTCTGTATATGTTCCGCGCAAATGTAAAATTGCCCAATGATGACACGGTTGTGTCTGCAAACATTGAACTTCAGGATGCGGACGGTAACGTACTGGATACCTGGACAAATGTCTCTACAGCATCCTTCCCGTTCTCAATTGAGGTCATGAACATCAAGAGCGAGAGCGGTACACTTGTGATCGAATGGGTAATGGAGGATGAGGAAGGAAACGTGACGACGAGCACACAGAACTCACCCCAGACCTTCCAGAAGCAGAACTAACAGTCATAGAACAGGGATATATAAAGGAATCTTTGCACATGCAGGGAAAGATACTAAAAGGAATTTCCGGATTCTACTACGTACATGTAGTGGAATCCGGAATTTACGAATGTAAGGCAAAAGGAATATTCCGCCAGCAAGGTATCAAGCCGCTGGTAGGCGATCTGGTAGAGATCGATATCATAGATGAAGCTGAAAAAAAGGGCAATATCACTTGTATTCTGCCCAGAACCAATGCGCTGATCCGCCCGGCAGTTGCCAACGTGGATATGGCGCTCATTGTTTTTGCGGCCGCGACACCGGATCCGAACTTCAATCTGTTGGATCGTTTTCTGGTGCTGATGGCGAAGCAGGATGTGCCGGTATGCATCTGTTTTAACAAATCCGATCTGGTATCGGAGGAGGTAAAGCGGGACTATGCCAAGAGTTATGAGGCTTGTGGCTATCCGGTGGAATTTATCAGTGTAAAAAAGGATGAGGGGATTGACCGTCTGATGGAGCATCTGCGGGGCAAAACGACGACCATCGCAGGTCCTTCCGGCGCGGGAAAATCGTCTCTGATCAACCGGCTGCAGCCGCAGATCCGGATGGAGACCGGCAGCGTGTCAGAAAAAATAGGCAGAGGAAAGCAGACGACACGCCACACACAGTTGATCCATATTGAGGGTAATTCTTATATCATGGACACACCGGGTTTTTCATCGCTGTATCTGCCTCAGATGGAAAAAGAAGAGCTGCAGCAGTATTATACGGAATTCGCGGCATATGAGCCTTATTGCAGGTTTCAGGGCTGCAGTCATATCAGTGAACCGGACTGTGGCGTGAAGCAGGCACTGGCGGAGGACAGGATCTCCCGGCTGCGCTATGAAAATTATGTGCAGCTTTACGGAGAATTAAAGGAACAGGAAAAAAACAGGTATTAGGGATCAAACAGTAATGAAAACAGTTGAGAAAAAAAGCAGGATCCTGATCGTCAGCGGCGGCAGTATTGAGGATGCATTTGTGCTGGATCTGCTGGAAAAAAACAGCTATGAGACAGTGATCGCCTGTGACAGCGGTATGGAATTTTTTCACAGGAACAGTCTGTATCCGGATCTGATCCTGGGCGATTTCGATTCGGCGGACAGTACTACGGTCGATTATTTCAAGGAGCAGACGGATGTCCGACTGGAGCAGTTTCCGGCACAGAAAGACTGGACGGATACGGAGCTTGCCGTGCGGTGCGGGCTGGAGCTTCAACCGGAACACATTGATCTGGTGGGGGCGACCGGAACACGTCTGGATCACGTGCTCGGCAATCTGCAGCTTCTGGCATTGGGCCTGGAGGCAGGGGTACAGATCTTTCTGGTGGATACCCATAACCGTATCCGGCTGATCGACCGGCCTCTGACCATTGCAAAAAGTGAACAGTACGGCGATTTTATATCGTTGATCCCCTATAGTGGTGAGGTTTGCGGACTGACGTTGCAGGGGATGAAATATCCGCTACAGGACGCAACATTGCGACCGGATGTCTCGCTGGGCATCAGCAATGAGATCGTGGATGATGAGGCCAAGATATCATTTGCAGTAGGAAAGCTGTATGTCATGGAGACAAGGGAC
>CALZQA010000031.1 GCA_945828315.1 uncultured bacterium
ATAGCGTAGCGTCTCGTGGGCTCGGAGATGTGTATAAGAGACAGATATAATATTAATAATTGTAACTATTAGCAAGCACACTCGTTTCTATTTGATTTGATTTCATTTATTCTTGTCGCGATCTGTTTATCTGTAATTTCTTATTATTCATAGGGGGAAAAAATGAAGAATGACTTAAATGAAAGGATCCATGATCTTCGGGAACGTACAGGCATAACACAGACAGATCTGGCGATGCGTATCGGAGTCACACGTTCCTGCGTGAATGCCTGGGAAATGGGTGTCTCAAAACCCGGTCTTGACAATCTGAAAACGCTTGCCCGTATTTTTCACACGACCACTGATTATCTTCTCGGATATGATGATCATGACACCATTTCAATAGAAGGATATACAATAGAAGAAAAAGAACTCATCATGCGTCTGATACATTACATTGAAGGACAACATGAGATCAGTGAAAAGTCAAAAAAATGAGAGACCGCATTTCTGCAGTCTCTCATTTTTCTTGTTTTAATAGTTCTTGATTATTAAAAACTTGTTTTTAATAATTTACGATTGAACCAAAGTCAGCCTTTAAGCTTGCGCCGCCAACCAGACCACCGTCGATGTCGGGCTGTGCGAACAGCTCCGCTGCGTTGCCTGCGTTTACAGATCCGCCGTACTGGATGCGAACTGCCTCTGCGGTAGCTGCGTCGTACATCTCTGCGATGCAGTCACGGATGCCCTTGCATACTTCCTGTGCCTGCTCTGTGGTAGCGGTCTTTCCGGTTCCGATCGCCCAGATCGGCTCGTATGCGATCACCATGCTCTTTACCTGATCAGCGGTGATTCCTACTAAATCAGATTTGATCTGGAAACGGATCCAGTCCATGGTAACGCCCATCTCTCTCTGCTCTAAGCTCTCGCCACAGCAAAGGATGGGGGTAAGTCCTGCCTCGAATGCCTTCTTTACTTTCTTGTTCAGTAAAGCGTCATCCTCCTTGAAGTAATCACGGCGCTCTGAATGTCCGATAATGACATATTTTACACCTGCGTCTACTAACATTGCTGCTGAGATCTCTCCGGTGTAAGCACCTTTCTCCTCAAAATACATATTCTCTGCACCAACTGCAACGTTTGTTCCCTTTACTGCCTCAACGACAGGTACGATATCGATCGCAGGTACACAATAAACAACGTCTACGCTGTCAGACTTTACCAGATCCTTCAGATCTGCACATAATTTCACTGCCTCGCTGGGAGTCATGTTCATCTTCCAGTTACCGGCTACAATTTTACGTCTTGCCATGATAATCCTCCTTATTTATCGTCAGCTGCTGCTACTCCGGGAAGTGACTTGCCCTCTAAGAACTCTAAGGAAGCACCGCCACCGGTAGAAATGTGGCTCATCTTATCTGCGAAACCTAACTGGTTAACTGCTGCTGCGGAGTCTCCGCCACCGATAATGGTTGTAGCATCGGTCTCTGCCAGTGCCTTTGCAACAGCGATGGTTCCCTTTGCCAGTGTCGGGTTTTCGAATACACCCATCGGTCCGTTCCATACAACGGTCTTTGCAGATTTTACTGCGTCTGCATACAGCTCAGCTGTCTTGGTTCCGATATCAAGTCCCTCCATGTCTGCGGGGATCTTGTCTGCATCTACAACGGTAACGTCGATCGGTGCATCGATCGGGTTCGGGAACTCTGCTGCGATGGTGGTATCGATCGGCAGTAACAGCTTCTTGCCGGCCTTCTCAGCCTTCTCCATCATATCCTTGCAGTAGTCAAGCTTCTCGTCATCTACTAATGACTTTCCGATCTCATAGCCCTTTGCCTTTAAGAAGGTAAATGCCATACCACCGCCGATGATCAGTGTATCACACTTCTCGATCAGGTTATTGATCACGTTTAACTTATCAGCTACCTTTGCGCCGCCAAGGATCGCTACGAACGGACGAACCGGATTCTCTACGGCATTTCCTAAGAAATCGATCTCCTTCTGCATCAGGTAGCCAACTGCACAATCGCCGCCCTTTGCGCGTACGAAATCAGTTACACCTGCAACAGATGCATGTGCTCTGTGGGCTGAACCAAAAGCGTCACATACATATACATCACAAAGGTCTGCTAACTCTTTTGCAAATGCAGTTCCTGCTTCGGTAGGCTTTGTCTCTTCTTTTCCGCGGAAACGGGTATTCTGAAGAAGAACAACATCTCCGTCTTTCATAGCTGCGACAGCATCTGTAGTAGCCTGACCGGTTACGTTATCATCATTTACAAATGTAACCTTCTTGCCAAGTTTCTCCTCAAGCGCTGCAGCAACAGGAGCAAGTGATTCGCCCTCGTTAGGTCCGTTCTTTACTTTTCCGAGATGTGAGCAAAGGATCACCTTTCCGCCATCCTTCAGTAACTTCTGGATCGTAGGAAGTGCTGCAACGATACGGGTCTCGTCTGTGATCTTTCCATCCTTTAAAGGTACGTTAAAGTCGCATCTTACAAGGACGCGCTTGCCTGCTACGTTGATATCATCAACGGATTTCTTATTTAATCCCATGATTAAACCTCCAATATTTTTTTATGTAAAAAAGGTCCGGTCCAAACTGACCGGACCCTTTTTGAGTCGTTGTAATTCGAGTCTTGGAAATCTTATGCTAACTCTGAGAAGTACTTGATCGTACGAACCATCTGAGAGGTATAAGAGTTCTCGTTGTCATACCAAGAAACAACCTGTACTAAGTTGTCCTCGCCAACCATGGTCTGGGTTGCATCGAAGATAGAACCATAGGTGCTTCCTACGATATCAGAAGATACGATCTCATCCTCGTTGTAGCCGAAGGACTCGGTAGAAGCTGCCTTCATAGCTGCATTGATCTCTTCCTTGGTTACAGACTTCTCAACAGTTGCAACTAAGATCGTGGTAGATCCGGTAGGGGTAGGAACACGCTGAGCAGATCCGATCAGCTTTCCGTTTAACTCAGGGATAACTAAACCGATTGCCTTAGCAGCTCCGGTAGAGTTGGGAACGATGTTTACAGCGCCTGCGCGTGATCTTCTTAAATCGCCCTTTCTCTGAGGTCCGTCAAGGATCATCTGATCTCCGGTGTAAGCATGGATGGTGCTCATGATACCGGACTTGATGCCTGCTAAATCGTTCAGAGCCTTAGCCATAGGTGCTAAGCAGTTTGTTGTACAAGAAGCTGCGGAAATGATGGTATCCTCAGGCTTTAATGTGGTATGGTTTACATTGTATACGATAGTAGGAAGATCGTTTCCTGCAGGTGCAGAGATAACAACCTTACGAGCGCCGGCATTGATGTGAGCCTGAGCCTTCTCTTTGCTGGTGTAGAAACCGGAGCACTCTAATACTACGTCTACCTTTAACTCACCCCAAGGGCAGTCGTTTGCATCGGGGAACTTGTAGATCTTGATTGTCTGTCCGTCTACAGTGATGGAATCATCTCCTGCAGAAACGGTATCAGCTAATGCATACTTACCCTGTGATGAATCATACTTTAACAGATGTGCTAACATCTTAGGGCTTGTTAAATCGTTGATCGCTACTACTTCATAACCCTCTGCTCCGAACATCTGTCTGAAAGCAAGACGGCCGATACGGCCAAAACCATTGATTGCTACTCTTACTGCCATTTTGAATTCCTCCTAAGAATTTAATAATGTTGTTTTTGCAAATGGGACACGCCCAATCTGATGTCATTGTACTAAATAATAAACAAAAATTCAACCCCCTATTCTTAGTTTGTTAAATTTTTATCTATGTATTTCTTCTATCACTTGACATTTTGTGCAAAACTTTTCAAAATGGAATCAAAGATAATAAAGGAGATGAATGAAATGCTGTGGGATACACACATGCACTGCCGGTTTTCCGGCGACAGCGATGCCGACCCGGTCGACATGATAAAAGCTGCGCAGGATGCCGGGCTTGACGGTATCTGTTTTACCGATCATCTGGACTATGATTTTCCGTCCGACCCGCCGGATCTGTTTGTTCTGGATCTGAATGCTTACGAGCAGGAGATCCCGGCTCTGGCGAAAAAATATGAAGGCACATTTCCCATCCTTCATGGGATTGAGATCGGTGTCCAGCCCCACCTGCACGAAAAACTGCACGAGGTTGTCCGGTCACATGATTATGATCAGGTCATCTGCTCCTCCCATGCGATTGACGGCCTTGATCCTTATTATAAAACATTTTTTATAGGACGCGAGGAGCATGAAGCATACCGGCGCTATTTTGAATCGATCCTTGAAAATCTGGATGGATTTTCGGATTTTGATGTGTATGGTCACATCGATTATGTTGTTCGCTATGGCCCTAACACAAACAAGTTTTATTCCTATGAGGCATATGCCGACGTGCTGGATGCCATCTTAAAAAAGCTCATTTCCATGGGCAAAGGTATTGAAATCAACACCGGCGGCTTTAAGTACGGTCTCGGACACCCAAATCCCTGCGAAGATATTTTGAAGCACTACCGCTCTTTCGGTGGAGAGATCATCACCATCGGCTCCGATGCGCACGAGCCGAAGCATGTCGCCTATGATTTTGCAAAGGTGCCCCGCATTCTCCGAGAGGCAGGCTTTACGCATTACACAATATTTGAAAAAAGGCAGCCCCGTTTTCTGCCGCTGCCGGAATAAAGGAGGTTTGCCATGAACAAAAATATCGCCACCTTTCCTCTGACGGAAGCTTTCCGTGCCGGGGACGAATGCCCTTTCTGCAATCTGGAACGCTCTGCGGAACAGCACGCCATCTCTTTTATTTTAGGCTCTGCCTATATGGAGGATGATATCCGTGCAGCCACCGACTCCACCGGTTTTTGCAGACATCACTATAAAATGATGTACGATTACGGCAACCGTCTGGGCAGCGCCTGGATCCTGAGCACGCACATGAAAAAGCTGAACGAGGAGCTTACCAAGGAGTTAAAGGATTTTTCGCCCGGCAAGAGCTCCATGCTCAGCCGCATGAAAAAAACGGATATGTCAGGCGAGCGCACACCGCAGACCTCCATCGGCAGCTGGGTGAAGGAAAAGACGGAAAGCTGCTATGTATGCGATCATTTTAACGAGATCTACGGACGGTACCTGGATGTATTTTTTGACATGCTGAAAAAAGACACGGAATTTCAGGAGCTGTTTAAGCAGAGCAAGGGCTTTTGTCTGCCCCACTTCGGGGATCTGATGGAAGCTGCGGAAAAACGTCTGAATGATGCGCAAAAGAAGGAGCTTTATCCGCAGATCTTTGCCATGATGCAGGAGAATATGGAACGGGTGCAGAAGGATGTTGCCTGGTTTGTGGAAAAAAATGATTACCGAAACAAGGATAAGGACTGGGGAGAATCCAAAGATTCCATCCAGCGTGCCATGCAGAAATGTGCCGGCGGATACCCTGCCGACCCGGTATTCAAGCTGGACCCTTAGACAAAGTACATATTGTGAACACCCGGGAAAAAAAATACCCGGTCGTGCAGATGCACGATCGGGTATTTTTTATTTTTGATTTCAGATTAAATATTGCCTGCCTCTCGCTCCAGCATATCCCAGCAGCCCCACATGTACATGATACCGAGGGCGCGATCATAAAGTCCGTACCCGGGGCGGCATTTCTCTCCCCAGATATGACGTCCGTGATCCGGGCGGATGTATCCGTCAAAACCACAGTCATGATAAGCACGCATGATCTCAAGGATCTGTGTATCTCCGTCACAGTCTCTGTGTGAAGCCTCCGTAAAATCACCATTCGGAAAATGCTTCACATTGCGGATGTGTGCGAAAGCAATACGGTCACAGTAGGTGCGGATGATATCCGGCACATCATTGTCCTTGTTTGCGCCCAGCGAACCGGAACACAGACACAGACAGTTGTACGGATCATCCACCATCTTTAAGAAACGTCCGATGGATTCCTTGTCCACAAGTAATCTAGGAAGTCCGAAAATATCCCACGGCGGATCATCCGGATGGATCGCCATCTTGATACCGGTCTCATGGCACACGGGCATCAATGCCTCTAAGAAATACTGCAGGTTCTCCCACAGCTTCTCCTTCGTCACCGGACGATACATCTCGAACAGTTCGTCCAGCTTTGCCATACGCTCAGGTTCCCAGCCGGGGAAAGTATATCCATTCAGATTGTCCATGACATATTTTGCCATTTCCTTATAATCCTGCTGGATCTTTGCCTTTTCATAATAGAGAGCGGTAGAACCGTCTTCCATCGGATGGAACATATCTGTCCTTGTCCAATCGAAAATCGGCATAAAATTGTAGGTTACAACCTTTACGCCGAATTTTGAGAGGTTGCGCAGTGTCTGCTTATAGTTCTCAATGTACTGATCGCGGCTGGGTAATCCAACCTTGATATCATCATGTACATTGACAGACTCTACAACATCCATGTTGAAGCCATATCCCTCAATCTGACGGCGTGCTTCCTCGATCTCATCGATCTCCCATACCTCGCCGGGCTGCTTGTCATGAAGCGCCCAGACAAGTCCTGTTACGCCGGGGATCTGCTTGATCTGTTCCTGCGTAATGCTGTCATTTCCTTCGCCATACCAGCGAAATGTCATCTGCATAAAATGCGCCTCCTTAATAAAATTTCATCAACTAACATTTACCAACCAACACATTTTATTTTCAACTAACATGTTAATTATCCCATACTCTGCAGAATTAGTCAATCGCTTTATCTGTTTTTTCTTCCTGACAGGATACGCGCGTTTTCCTCTACACGTTTTTTATTCAGCGGATAAAAGGAAAACAATGCCACTCCGAGAATGAGAAATCCGATCGCAGGAACGAGTGTACTCAGCATGAAAATGCCCTCCGTTACATTTGGATCAAACTGTGTGGCGTTTGAATAACCGATCATGGTGAGCAGTCCTCCGGTGACACCGGACGCTGCTGCCTGTCCGAGTTTTCTTGCAAAAGAATACACGGAATAGATCGTACCGTCCGACCGCTCTCCCGTCTGAACCTCCGTGTCATCGATCACGTCTGTGATCATCGCCCAACAGATCAATGAAAACGCCGCCAGCCCCACATAGGCCAGCGCGGACAGAATGACAAACAGCCATGCATTATGCGTGTGCGTAAAATAGGTGAAAGCAAGCACAACTGCTCCAAAAAACGATCCCGCTATCGCAAGTTCTTTTCTTCCGAAACGCATCTGAACGCGAACGACAAACGTGGCCAGGACAAGCGTCACCACAAGCACCACCATACCGGACGCTGACTGCGCTGCCACATTTTTAAAATAGTTCGGATATACATAGGTTGTCATGCCCTGCATCGTCAGTTGTACGAGCAGCATGAGTATGGAGCAGACAACGATACCGACCAGCGCACGATTTGTCAGCAAATCCCGCAGCAGGTCACCCAACCGGAAGCTTTCTGTCTTTTGTGCCACCTTCACGCGCTCGGTACACATATAATAACAAAGCATATAGCAGATGACTGCGCCAACAGAACAGACAGCCGCAGCGATGCTTGTCCGGGGGCCGGAAAGCACCTGATTTCCCGCTTCATCCTCATAAAACACGAGCACCGGGAGTATCACACCGATCACCGTGCTCGCAAGCGTCGCTCCGATCGTGCGAAAGTTCGACAGCTGCGCACGATCCTTCGGCTCTGCGGAAATGGCGGATGCCATCGATCCGAAAGGTATATTGATGCTTGTATAGAAAATACTGCCCCACAGCAGATAGGTAAAAAACATCCAGAAGATCTTAAATCCCATCGGCATATCCGAAAACCAGGATGCATACATCAAAAATGATGAAAGTGCCACCGGTCCGCACATGCGTTTGATCCACGGAAGGAATTTTCCGCGTCGCAGCGATCTGCTCCGGTCTACGATCTGCCCCATGGTGACATCCGTGAAGGCATCCACAAATCGTGCTGCCATCATCATGATACCCACCAGACCAACAGAAACGCCCATGACATCCGAGTAAAATTTCATCAGCATCATGCTCGACAATATAAATGTAAAATCATTGCCAAAATCGCCGAACATATATCCAATCTTATCCTTCATTCCAAAAGGTTTGCTACCGTTTTCCATTTTTCTACTCCTTGCAAAAGCAATCACAGTTTTTGTAAGATAGTATGTACCGAAAAAGCGCAGCTATGCGGTTAAGGAAATACATAAATATTTCCTTTTTGCAAACTAATAAATTTAATATATCAAACACGCAGGAGGTACTTATGCGAACAATCATCAATCTGAATGAAGGCTGGAAATTTATGCAGAAAAATGCGGACATGCCACATAGGCTCCCTGAAGACTGGGAAACTGTTGATCTACCCCACACCTGGAATGCTGTGGACGGTCATGATGGAAACGGCAGCTATGACCGGGGAAGCTACTGGTATGTGCGCACTTTTTCCACACCGAAGCAGCCGCTTGCGGGCGGGCGCACATTCATCGATATTCCCGCCGCCGGACAGCAGGCAACCGTCTATATCAACGGAAAGAAAGCCATCTATCACGAGGGCGGCTACTCTGCTTTTCGCGCAGATATCACGGACCTTTGCAATGCGGATGGAGAAAATCTGATCGCTGTTCAATGCAGCAATGAATACAAAGACAGCGTTTACCCGCAGTCCGCAGACTTTACTTTTTACGGCGGTCTCTACCGCGGTGTCAATCTGATCAGTGTGCCGGAAACACACTTTGATCTGACCTGTTACGGCGGTCCCGGAATCATGGTCACTCCGACTCCCTGCGACGATGGCGGTGCAAAGTTTGAAGTGGAAGCCTTCGTAAAAAATGCAGACGAAAATTTTACGATACTCTTTTCTATTGCCGATGCGGACGGCAGAGAGGTCGGCTACGCCTGCTGCCCTGCAGATGAGGCAAAAACGATGATCTATGTGCCCGATGCTGTCAGGTGGGAAATAGATGCCCCGTACCTGTACACGGTCACAGCCCTCTTGCAACGGCGCAACGAAGCATATGACGAGATCTGTGTTCGCACAGGCGTGCGCAGTTTTTCCTGTGATCCCGAAAAAGGCTTTATCCTCAACGGTACACCCACTCCACTGCGCGGTGTTTCCCGCCATCAGGACATGCTCTACAAGGGTAACGCGCTTTCAAAGGAGGATCATCGTCTGGATGCCGCACTCATCAAGGAGCTCGGTGCGAATACGATCCGGCTCGCGCACTACCAGCACTCACAGGATTTCTATGACGCGTGCGATGAGCTCGGTTTTATCGTCTGGGCAGAGATTCCTTTTATCTCCGTATTTAATAAAGATCCGAACGCACACGAAAACTGCATCAGCCAGCTGAAGGAGCTGATCATCCAGAACTACAATCATCCGAGCATCTGCTTCTGGGGTATTTCCAACGAGATACTGATCGGCGGTATCTCTGAAGAACTGGTGGAAAATCATCATGAACTGAACCGAATCGCAAAAGAGTTAGATCCCACCCGTCTGACCGCGATCGCCCATGTGTCCATGACACCTACAGACGGTCCGATGCACCATATCACGGACACCGAGAGCTACAACCACTACTTTGGCTGGTATGGCGGACGTATGGAGGACAACGAAGTCTGGCTGGACAAATTTCACGCCGAACACCCGGATATCTGTCTTGGCTTATCGGAATACGGCTGTGAGGGTATCATCACCTACCACAGCAGTGATCCCAAATGCAAGGACTATTCCGAGGACTATCAGGCACTCTACCATGAACATATGGCAAAGGTACTCGACGAGCGTCCGTGGATCTGGTCAAGCCACGTGTGGAATATGTTTGATTTCGGATGTGCCGCGCGCGACGAGGGCGGCGTAAAGGGACGCAACAACAAAGGGCTCGTCACCATGGACCGGAAAACAAAAAAGGACAGCTACTATATTTATCAGGCTTACTGGAGCAAAACACCGATGGTTCATATCACAGGAAAACGTTATGCAAAACGCGCTGGGGACACGATCACTGTCAAAGTGTATTCCAACCAGCCTTCTGTCACGCTGTTTGTTGACGGACAGCATGTAGAAGAAAAAGAAGTGCATGACCACATCTGTATTTTTGAAATTTCCCTGAAGGAAGGAATGCATACAGTAGTCGCAAATGCGGGAGTTGTCAAAGATTCCATGACTTTGGAAAAGGTAAAAGAAGAACCGGCAATTTATGTTCTGCCGGAGTTCCAGGAGCGCATGGACGGTGTCGCCAACTGGTTCAAACTGTCGGGCGATCTGGATCTGAATGCCCCGATGGAGTTCCCGGAAGGCAAATACAACATCCGTTATACAATGGAGCAACTCGCTGCTTCTAAGGAAGCGCTGGATGTCGTCTCCGAAGCAATATTCCTTGCAACCAATTTTAAAGTATCGCCCGGCGAAGGTATGTGGGATATGATGAAGGCCATGTCACCGGAGACAATGACCACCATGGCCGGTGACACGCTTCCGAAGGGTTTTCTGGAAAACCTGAATGCGAAGCTGACAAAGATCGATGTGGTGTAAGGAACACCTTATCCTCCTGATCTCATTGATTTTCTTTGAAAATGGGATATAATGTGTGTGGTGCACAAAAAAGTGTGTCACACACATTACGAAAGGACAAACGCATAATGGAACTGATATTACACAAAGGGCGCCCTATTACAAAGGAGCGCCGGTTAGATAAAGAAGTCCGCTGTTATGATCTGTTGGATTCCTTGGGAATCGAATATGAACGGGTGGATCACGAGCCCGCCATGACGATCGAGGCTTGTGCCGCAGTCGATGAAGTACTGGGTGATGCCACGATCTGCAAGAATCTCTTTCTGTGCAATCGTCAGAAAACACAATTTTATCTGCTCGCCATGAGCGGCGAAAAGCAGTTTGTCACAAAAGATGTCTCCAAACAGATCGGCAGTCCCCGCCTCTCTTTCGCAGATGAAGCGCACATGGAGGAGTTTTTAGATATCACACCCGGCTCCGTGAGCGTGCTTGGACTGATGAACGACCATGAAAACCATGTGCAGCTTCTGGTGGACGAGGATGTGCTGCATGCAGAATATTTCGGCTGCCATCCATGCATCAATACGTCAAGCCTGAAGCTGCGAACAAAGGACGTATTTGAGACATTCTTACAAGCGGTACACCACGATTATATGGTGGTACATCTGTAAAATCCCGCAAAAAAAGGACTTCACATTTTATGAAGTCCTCTTTTTTATTAACGCCACATCTGGTTTCTTCTGTGATGCACATAAGCTGCCAGGATAACCAATACCACAGCTGCTACAAACACCCAGACACCCGCAGGAACATCCGCAATGTGAAAGCACCGGATATTGATCCACATCTGATTGATATTTTTTGTCTCTGTCTCATCAAAATATCCCATGATCGCAGTCCGTTCAATGATCTCCTGGGACGGATACTGCGTGTAGAGCTGTCTGCCGACCTGCTCCTGTGTCGTATATACAACATGATCCTCATCCGCATTGTCACCGCTGAAAAAATAGCCCAACGGATAGGGAACCAGGTCTTTCTCCTCGTCCTCTGCCCCATAGCACCAGTCCACGTAAGAAAAGACTGTATCATCCTCTCCGCCGCCGATCGCAGAGGTGTATCCGATATAATACATGTTGCGCACCGCATTATCCGGTCGTGACAGGAAATTCACAAATGCCTCTGCAGCCGCCTTTTTCTCCGGATCTCCCGCAATGCCCTTCTTGAGCATCATCCAGCCGTCAAACCAGAGATTGGAGCACTCTTTCGGCACTGCATAAGCGAGATACACATCGTCCTCCTCCGCCTGATCCATGGCGTAGACCGCATCACCGGACCACTGATAGTTTGCAACGATCTTTCCGGTGACCATATCAGATTTTCCGCTGTCTGTCTCCAGCGCATAGATGTTTCCCATCATATGCTGCAAAAGTCGCTCCACCTCATCGATCGTTTCAGGCGTAACATCATTCATCATCTCTGTCAGTTTCTGCTGATAATCGGGATCAGCAAGAAATTCTTCCGCGGTCAGCTCATTGGCCCTCAGATAACCGAGCGCCGCAAAATAGGTATCGCGCACATTATCCTTCAGGGTCATCTGACGATAAAATTTCGGGTTGTCAAACACCGACCAGGTAGATGCCTCCTCCTCGCTCATGAACTCCGGATTGTAAAGCACGCCGGTCGTTCCCCACATGTAGCAGGCAGCATATTTTTCCCATATTTTCCCATCGATCTCGTTTTCTTTGAACACCTGTGAGATGTACGGGGATACGCCGCGCACATAGTAATTATCTTCATTTGACGTATCAAAAAACTGTTCGGAAAACGGCTCTGCCATATCTTCCGCCATCAGTTTCATGAGCATGTAGTCTGAAGGGCATACCAGATCATAAGTGTCACCGAGTGTGAGCTGGTTATACAGATCTTCATTCGTTCCAAAGCAGGAATACTCCACCCGAACCTTTTTTCCGGTGGTCTCGTAATACCAGTCCTCGAAGTCTTCATACATGGGATTCACACCCAGAATCTCTGCACCATTATCCAGCTCGATCAGTTCTTCCTCCTCGTCCCAGTCTCCCAGATCGATGTATTCCTCCCAGTTGCAGACGCGCAGCACGATCTCATCATCTGCCGCCTGTACTGTCTCCGGCGACCAGACAGCTGCCATTGCTCCGGCACTGACAAACAGTGCCAGTGTCAGCACCGCCTTTTTGGCATTTTCCTCATTTTTTCTGCCTGCTGTATTCATGAGCACCACCACGAGAATGACTACTAAAAAGATCACGGTAGACAGCGCCCAGAGCGCCGTCTTGATCTCTGTCTGTGATCCCTTTGTCGCATTTACAACGTAAGTACTGATCGTGTCAAAGGTCGCCGGCTTCGTGTAGCTGGCAATAAAATAATCATCCAGCGAAAGTGTCAGCGCCAGCGCAAAGCCGGAAACAATCCCGGATGCGATCTGCGGCAGCACAACCTTTGTGAGTGCCTGTGTCGGTGTGGCACCGAGATCCATCGCTGCCTCATACAAGCTGGAATCCATCTGCTTTAATTTTGGTATCACGGACAGATAGACAAAGGGTGCGGACAATACCACATGTCCCACCACCAGTGGAATAAAGGTACTCTTATCGATCCCTCCCACAACAACCAATGCGATGCAGATGGAAAAACCGGTCACTACATCTGCGTTGACAACAGGAACTTCATTCAACGCCGAAATATATCCTCCGGCCACCGCTTTCGAATAAAAACCGCCGATCGCGCCCAACGTTCCCAGTATCGTAGCAATGATCGCAGAACCGAACGCCAATGCCACGGTTCCGAAGATCATACTGCGCAGTTCTTCATTAGAGAATAGTGTCACATAGTTTTGCAGCGAGAATCCGCGGATCGCTCCGATGGTCGTCGACGTCGTAAAACTGTATACCATCAGGACCAGGATCGGCAGATAGATGACTAACAGCAATATTCCCACATAAATACGTGCAAGATGCTTTTTATTCTTTTTCATAGCAGCGCACCTCCTCTGCTCGTTCCCTCGTCGGTGTAACGATCCGTCACAAGCGTAAAGATCAGAATGATCAACAGCAGGATCAGTGCGATCATGGATCCGTTATGCCAGTCGTAAGCACTGAAGTAGCTTCCGATCAGGCTGCCCATGATATAAGTGCTGTTGTAGAGCATATCCAGAACCACGTAGTTTGTCATAGATGGCAAAAACACCATAACGACACCGCTGATAATACCCGGCACAGAAAGCGGCAGCGTCACCTTAAAAAAGATCTGTACCGGGCTTGCGCCGAGATCGGCTGCTGCCTCCATGAGACTGTGATCCAGCTTGCAAAGCGTCGTGTACATCGGCAGGATCATAAAAGGCAGAAAATCATAGGTCATTCCGATCACGGAATTTAAAAATGGATAATACGCCAGATTTCCCTCCAGCAGAGTCAGTATCTCCTTCAGTGCCGTGATGCGCAGCGTAAAATTGACCCACATCGGCAGCACAAACATGACAACGATCACGTTTTTCTGTTTCCACTCGCTCTGTGCCAGAATATATGCAACCGGATATGCCAGAAGCAGACACACACAGGTCGTCACGATGGCGATCGCAAAGCTGTAGCAAAGCGTTCCGATGGTATTCGGACTCGTAAAAAATCCAATCAGGTTGCTCAGGGAGAAATGCCCTTCTCCATTTGTAAATGCATAGTAAATAATCACAAGCAGCGGCAGTGCCACAAAGCAGGTCAGGAAAAGACCATAAGGGATCGCCAGCTGCTTTCTGGAAAAATGTAATCCTCTCATCTCTTTTCTCCTGCTATTTTTTCAGTGTAAACGTCAGTTTCTCCTGGGGAATGATCAGGCTGACATAGTCACCCATGTTCCACAGATCTTCATCGCTGACGATAAAATCAATTTCCTCACTCGTACGCACCACATACCGGTAGTGGTCACCGATATAGATCAGGTTGATGATATGTCCGCACACGATACCTGCATTCTCATCATCGCTCATCTCGATATCACGCGGCTTGATCGTGGCGACTACTTTCAGCTTGCGGTGATCGATCTCATTACCGTGGGCGTCACAGAGCACATCACCCACAACCTTTGCCCCCGGGATCAGTGACTTCACATCGCACTGCAGTGCACCGTCCAAGATCGTAAGCTGATAATGCTCATCCACACCGGACTCCAGCTTATTTAAAGAATGCTCCGCCTGCATCAGATGGATGCCTTCCGGCTCCACACATAATCCCACGCGGGCGCCGACCTGAGCTTTTTTCGTCGTCTGGATCACGATCTCATTTTTTCCGCTGAGAACGGTGATCTCATAGTGCACGCCCTTGAAGATCACACTGATGACCTCTCCGGTGATCATCCCTTTCTCCGGCTCTGTGATCAGGATGTCCTCCGGACGCACCACAACGTCCACCATCGTACCGTGCGGCACATCATCCACACAGGTAAACTCTGCTCCACAGAAACGAACCTTTAAGGGGTCTGTCATGATTCCGTTGAAAATATTGCTCTCGCCGATAAAATCTGCTACAAACGCATTGTTCGGCTCATTATAAATATCCTCCGGTGTGCCCACGTGCTGGATCCTGCCCTCCGACATGACAACGATCTTGTCAGACATGGTGAGTGCCTCCTCCTGATCATGGGTAACATAAATAAAGGTGATGCCGAGCTTTTCGTGCATATCCTTCAGCTCCAGCTGCATCTCCTTGCGCATTTTCAGGTCTAAAGCTCCCAGAGGCTCATCCAAAAGCAGGATCTGCGGCTCGTTTACGATCGCTCTTGCAATTGCGATACGCTGCTGCTGTCCGCCGGACAATGTCTGGACGGTTCTCGTCTCAAAGCCTTCCAGATCTACCATCTCCAGTGCACGCTTGACCTTCTTTATTATTTCAGCCTTCGGGAGTTTCTTCAGCTTCAGTCCGAAAGCGATATTGTCAAAAATATTCAAATGGGGAAAAAGGGCGTAACGCTGAAAGACCGTGTTGATCGGTCGCTCGTTCGCCGGAAGTCTGGTGATATCCTCACCATTTAATAGAATCTCGCCTCCTGTCGGTGCATCAAAGCCCGCCAGCATGCGCAATGTGGTTGTCTTTCCACAGCCCGAGGGTCCTAAAAAAGTGACAAACTCTCCTCGTTTGATGCTCAGGTTGAAATCATCTACCGCTGTAAATCCATCCTCAAAGGTACGCGATAAATGTTTGAACTCTAAGATGTTTTCTGGTGTTTTTTTCAATTTAACTATCCGCCTCCTTTTGTAAAATACAAACGCTCTTATTGCACCCGTTTGCTTACCGATTAAATGATTTTTGCAAACCATTGAAGGTAGTGTAACATAAAAAGAGGACGGTGACAATGCATCACCGTCCTTTTTTACATAAAATAAGGGAGATTTATTTAATTGATGACAACGCCCTTGCGAAGAATGATATTCGCATAGATCGCTGTCTCACTGGTCATAATGACAACCTTTGATTTTGCTCTGGTCTTGTCATAGAACGCCCACTTATTGATCTCCTCAAAGCACTTATCGCCGCGCTCATCGTACTTTGCAACGATCTCTTTGTAGGTATCCCAGATCGGGGTCTTGGCATCATCGCCGGGCTCCACTGCCATCAGTGTACAAGGCGGAACCATCACACCGTTTGCATCAGGATATGTATCCAGCGGCATAACCTGTAAGATCGCATCCAGGATCTCCGGTACACCATGTCCGTCCATGCGGATGACCGGTGTGTCAAAAGAGTGTCCCGGGAAATTGCCGTCGCCGATCGTCAATTCATCTGTATGACCCATCTCCGCCAGAACCTTTAACAGTTCCGGAGATAAAATGGAAGGAATTCCTTTTAACATATATGTATCCTCCTATTAGCGAATGGTCTTGTATAAAGGTCCGTAAGCTGCACATGCACGGAAATCCTGACCCTCTTTGTCTGCGCCGAAAGCATTCCATGCAGCCGGACGATATACGTCTGCGTCAGGAACATTGTGCAGACATACAGGGATACGCAGCATAGATGCCATTGTGATCAGATCTGCGCCGATATGTCCGTAGCTGATTGCACCGTGGTTTGCACCCCAGTTGTTCATTACATCATAAGCGGTCTTGAACGGAGATCCCTCAATGCCGTCGGTACGGGGAGCGAACCATGTGCAAGGCCATGTGTAGTCTGTTCTCTTCCATAATGCATCAGAAACCTCATCCGGAAGATCAACGGTCCAACCCTCTACGATCTGCAGAACCGGTCCCAGATTCTTAACGATGTTCAGACGGATCATGGTTGCAGGCATCTCTGTCTTTGTCTCAAAACGGGCAGAGTATCCGGCACCACGGAAATATCCGTTATCAGCAGGACACCACTCGCAGGCATCCATCATCTTCTTAATATCATCATCGGTCACATCGAACCACTTCTTCATAACAGGTGCACCGTTCTCGTCTGTACATACGCCGGAAGCATCCAGACAGCAGGAGCCGGAATTGATCAGATGGATAAATCCGTCTGCATCTTTTGCATGTCCCTCGATCTCATAGCCGGTCACGCGCTTTACTGCATCTCCTGACCAGTAGGTACGAACATCTGCAAACATCTGTGCACGGTTTGTTAACAGGCTCATGAACATCATGCCGACGCCGTTTAAAGTATCATTCTCTGTAGCCAGTGTGAAGGGCTCTCTTGCTCCGTTCCAGTCGAAAGAAGTATTTAAGATCGCCTCAGGGAAATCACAGTTCGGCCAGTGATCGGTCCACTGTCTCTGTCCCTGGAAACCACCGCAGATCGCATTGTGTCCGACAGCTTCCTCGCCGCATCCCTCGGGCAGGTTCGGATTGCCCTGATACAGATCCTCGATGATGACTGCCATCTTTGCAGTGAACTCCCAGTCTTTCTCTTTCTGCTCATCGGATTTCTTAACGAAATCAGGGTTCTTATCGAAGCCCTGCTTTGCATACTTCTTGATCCATGCGAGAGCCTTCTGGTACTCATCCTCATTGTAGATGTGCTCCTCCATACGGCGAAGGATCTCTACCTCATCAACTGACTCTACACGCATGCCGAGGTACTCCTCAAAGAAGTCATGGTTGATGATAGATCCGCCGATACCCATACACTGAGAGCCGATCTGTAAGTAAGATTTGTCTCTCATGGTAGTTGCCGCAACTGCCGCACGACCAAATCGAAGTAATTTCTCGATAACGTCTGCCGGGATGTTCGGATCATCTGCTTCCTGAACGTCCTTTCCGTAAATGCCGAATGCGGGAAGTCCCTTCTGCGCATAAGTAGCAAGTACGGATGCAAGATAAACAGCACCGGGTCTCTCGGTTGCATTTAATCCCCAAACACCCTTGATGGTCAGAGGGTTCATATCCATGGTCTCAGCACCGTAGCACCAGCAGGGAGTTACGGATAAGGTGATCGCTACACCCTCCTTGCGGAACTGTGCCTCGCAAGCTGCTGCCTCAGCAACACGTCCGATGGTTGTATCTGAGATAACAACCTTTACAGGCTCTCCGTTTGAATAACGCAGATTCTCCTCATATAATTTCTTAACAGCCTTTGCCATGCCCATGGTCTGTTCTTCCAAAGACTCACGTACCTTTAAAGGTCCTCTTCTACCGTCAATACAAGGTCTGATTCCAATTACCGGATATTCTCCGATGTATCTGTTCTTTGCCATTTCTCATATCCTCCTTATAAAAACTGTCGCGCGCGAACCGTTTCGCGCCTTGATATTTACATTGTAATTGTTTTTATCCGCCTTTTCTTGTGGAATATTGAAAAATAATATGACGATATTCACCTCTTTCTTGTGCCACCCTACGGAAGATATGTCTCCAGTACACGTTCCAGTTCAGGGACAGAGATCGGTTTTTCAAGAAAGTCAGAAAACCCTGCCTGCATATAACGCATGCGTGAATCACCCGAAACATTTGCAGTCAGCGCGATCACCGGCAATTCTACATAACTGCCTCCCATGTCACGGATATGTCCAAGGGTCTCTATTCCGTCCATCTCCGGCATCAGGTGATCCAAAAGGATCAGATCGTAATGCTTTGCACCGATCATCTTTAATGCACGTTTTCCACTGATCGCACAATCCAGCTCTACATCATAATCCTTCATCAACCCTTCCAAAACGGAAAGATTGATCTGGTTGTCATCCACTGCCAGTATCTTTGCACCCTTTGCATAAGTTTTTCTTACGGCAAGTTCCTCCTTCATTCGCTGCTCATGCAGTTTGACGATATCTCCGACAGGTGATGCATCCACAACCGGCAAGGTAAGCACGAAAGAGAACACCGATCCCTCTCCATATACACTCTCGACCTGCAGCTTGCTGTTCATCTGTTCCAAAAGGCGCACAACGATACTCATACCAAGCCCGGTACCCTCGATACCGCGATTCCGCCTTTCGTCCAGACGCTGAAAATCTGAAAACAGCTTGTCCATGTCCTCCTGCTTCATTCCGATTCCGGTATCTCTTACCGAAACGTAAAGCTCTACCATCTGATCTGCCGACTGATCCGCATGAACGGAAAAGGTAACATTTCCCCTCTGGGTATATTTGATCGCATTCGTAAGAACATTGACGATCACCTGCTTGATACGAAGCTCGTCACCGTGTACGACAGACGGCAGCTGCGGTGATACATCCACGATAAAATCCAGATCCTTTTCTTTGGCCTTCACATCGATCAGGTGATTGATATCATCAAGCATGTACCCCACGCGGAAATCATCCGGAATGATCTCCATTTTGCCTGCCTCAATCTTGGAAAAGTCCAGAATATCATTGATAATACTCAGCAGCATTTTTCCTGCATTTTTGATATCATAAGCATACTCGCGGATCTTTTCATCTTTCGTTTCACGCAGGATCATCTCGTCCATGCCCAGCACCGCATTGATCGGCGTGCGGATCTCATGTGACATATTGGAAATAAATACACTTTTTGCCTTGTTGATGTCTGTCAGCTTCTGATTCTGTTCCTCCACCGCCGCAATAATATTTTCCTGCTGCAGCAGACGCTTCATCTCCTCATCGATGTCCTGCACTGTATAGATAAATACCGGATTTTCCTTTGAAAAGCCGTGCATGCGATGAAACATCAGGCGCACCCAGATATACTGCCCCTGCATGTTCTGCATCTGTACTTCAAACCGGAAGGATTTTTCCTTTTCCAGATGCTCCATCACATATTTGGGATGCGAGATCTGCAAAAACAGCACACGATCATCAGGCGGAAACATATTAGAAATCATGTAACGCCAGTCAGAATATTTCAGTTCCAAATAGTCCTGCTTATCCACACTTAGTTCTGTGGTCACAGAGTTGCGCAACGTGTCATTTTTCAGATCGCCAACCATGGAAAACAGATAGTTTTCCTGTATCGCATCCATCTTGAGTTTTTCCATACGATCGCTCTCATATCCGTCATCGCAACGGAAGAAAACGATCACGCCCATCTCATCGTCAAGCTTCAGGATGCGGTAATCGTATCTCTGCTCCTCTGTTTCATTGATCAACCGTACATTTCCCGAGTGGTTTTCCTTCTCAAAAATCGACTGGTTACGAAACGCTTCATACGCATTAGAAACCCGCTCACCTTCCCTGATAGACAAGAATAATCTGGCATATGCTTCCTTCAGATCTCCCTGCGCACCCAGAATCCGGTTCATGAAATCGTCTGCTTTGACCATCTCATAGCGTTTTTCCTGCAGATCAAGTGTATAGACCGCAGACATGCAGTCATATATTTTTTCCAACAATGCTATCATTTTTCCGTTCATTTCAGGCATCACTCTCCTAACATCCTCAAATATATATTTCACTGAAAGTGTCTGGCATTTAGAGAAGAAAGGTCATTGCGGTATCACTTTGCAGTGACAAATTTTCTCCTCATTTTATACAGTATTATAGTAGCTTAACACCTTTCATGCAATACCAAAAACTATGGCATCAAATACGCATATTTCCGTGCCTGGTTGTGCAACACCTGCTCCACCCGTCTGCACTCCTCCATAGTGTAATTCCCCTGATCCGCAATGCGCTCTAATTCTGCACACATCTGCTGTGTATTCCACTCAAATTTGAGAAAGCACCCATACAATGCGTTTGCCGCATCGAGCTGTTCATCAAAATCGCGTGCATACGGCTTTGCCTGCACTTTCGTCAGACATGTCTCTACATCAGCACCCAGCGGATAATCCTGTGTTGTATCCGCAAACAGCGCAAGTCCCATATCAAAAAAAGGGCAGAAACGATACTCTTTTGTCCGCTCATTGTAGAGTACCGCAATATTGTTCGTATGACGATCCTCATTTAAGAAAAATGCATCCAGTTCAAGCATCTGTGTCAGATACCGGTCAAAATCCGTAAGCCCGGTAATATTCGTGATCAGATCAACCGTATAAGAAATCCGTTCCTCGACATCTGCAAAACGAGCCAGCGTCCTTGCCAGTCCCATACCTGTATACTGGCGGCAAAGCCGCTCGATCGGGATCAATATTTCATTTTCATCCTTAAAATTTTTACTCCGACAGCCCCGGTAGCGCTTTCCATGATAAATGATCGTCACCGGCTCATAGCATACCGGGCGCGGTAGATTGCTATGCACAAGTATATTCGAACAGACAACCTCCGCCAGACTCTCATAGCCGAATGCATCTGCTTTGTACCAGCAACCGTCCTGTTCCCATTTGAGCTGGTTGCCCTTGGATGTATGTGAATCACTGATCCGCGTCGGCTCAACATGCATTTCTATCTCTCTCATGCTTCATCGCCTCCATTTTGTCAAAGTAAGTGAGTTTCATCCACTGGTGGTCTTCTGCCATATGCCCGCCGGTCTTTTCTATGATCGCCAGCGGATCATAGAAATCCAGTCCATAGTCCTTCAGAATCTCCTTCATGCCGAAGCGTGTGCGCGGCACACAACGATCCTCCAGAAAGTACTCAAAATCCTCCCAGGTAGGTTTTTCCTTTACACCAAATGCGCGGAACAAAAGCTCATCCGTCTCATTTCTGATCAGGATCTTTTCATGCAAAAAATCCACGAGAATGACTGTACAACATTCCTCATGATTCATATAGTCGATTCGAAGCGTGTAATCCCACAGATTTTCCTGCCGGAGTATCTCATTCAGGCTGACCCATGCGCGGTAGGTACGACAGACCTGATCAAGCTGAGATTCCTTCGGATGCAGATATGTGGAAAGTGTCTGGCGTGTTACACCGTATTCTGCTGCCAGTGCAGTGACCGTTTCACCGGCGTCATACCGTTTTTTTATGACGTTTACCGTCTCTGCGTGCAGTGCGCGCTTGCGCCCTGCACCACGTGCATTCTGTTTCATAAAAAAGACACCTCCCTGCTCTTTTACTATTCTGTGAACTCATCATAGTAAAAAAACAGGAGGGTGTCAAGAAATTAATTTTTTAACATATTATTAAATAGATACATCCACGCTGTTGCCCTCTACGGATGTGGCTGCTGATGCAGCTGCCGGTGCGCTCGCGGAGGTCATATGTGGCGTACCGCTCATGCTGATCACTCCACCCATACCGCTCATTCCATTCATATCACCCATGACCTGACTCACACCGTTTGCCGCCTGTTGGCGGTCAGCGGCATATTTTTCAAAGATCGCCTTCAGATATTTTGCATCCGCCTTGGCGATCTCCTGCATTTCCTTTGCACGGTGCTTTTGCTTTAATGCCTTTAAATCCTCCGGAGACATATCTGTATCAAGGCTGGATAACGATTCTAAGAGATCACCTCCCAGATCCTCCATCGTCTCACTCATCATGTCTGCGTACTCCTGCATAAGCTGCGCCATTTCTTCTGCAAATTCCTCTGGAATCTCCGCAAGGCTCTCCGCCAGTTCCTGCTGGATCTGTGCCATTTCTTCAGAAAACTGCTTCGAAATCTCTGCCGGTTCTTCGGAACACTCATCCATCATCCCAGACAGATCCTCTGACGCGGAAGCTTCTACCGGCTTTTGTTCCTCCTCCGGCATTTTTTCTTGGCGGATCTGTCCGCTTCGCTCTGCCAGTTCCTCCTGCTGCAGGTATTTCACATGCTTTTTCGCCACGCGCTCCATCGCCTGTGCATGTGTGATCGCTGCCTCCAGTTCTTCGTCATCATACTCGCCGCTCTTTCGCTTTCTGCGAAGCTGCGCAACCATGCGCTTTGCGCTTGAAACTGCCTGTGAAGCGCTGCTGCTGGTCTTCGCACGCATGATCTGCGAGGCGATCAGCTTAAAGTTGTACTGCAGCTTTTTCATCTTTTTTTGTGCGGAAGCTGCAGAACGACTCATCCGCTGTGCATCGAAAGTCGTACCGCTCGCCGCGTCAAAAACCACCTCACGCTTTGTCTGCGGCAGCGTGCTCTGCGCCGCATTCATTTCTGCCATGCGCATACGCATGGTCGGACTAAGTGTCTGTGATGATGCATCCGGCACATTTTTTCCAACCGCCGCGAGTCCTGAAATCTGTTTTCCTGCACTGTTTCCAGGCAGTCCCGGTCGCAGAAACTGCCCAGTCGCAGGATTTACCCTGATCCCGATATTCATTGTCAATCCTCCTTGATTGAGATTCACATCCGTGTTGGTATAAATGATATATCGGTCAAACAAAGCGTTCTGATAACCCTTGCCGTCACAGCATGATTCCTATATTTTATGAAAATTGCCTTGGCTCTGAATAGTTACCAATTTCTTTCAAATGCTTTACCAGGATCTTGCGAATACCCGGATACTGCCCGAGTCCCTTCATCACGACCTGTGTCTCATACCCTTGCGCGCGAAACTGACTGTACCAGGAGGCAGGATCATCTCCTGCCAGATCGTTTTTCGCGTGTTCACCCGCAACGATCATAAACGGAGCAAGGATCACCCGCTTCGGGTGGTATTCTTTGACCATCCGCATCAGAGATTCCATGGAAGGATAAGCTTCCACCGTACCAAGAAAGATATTTTTATAGCCCTGATCCTTAAAGGTATAGTCTAACGCAGCATAGATTGCGTTGGCATAGTGCGTCGTACCGTGACCCATCAATACAAGAGCGTCCTCTTTTTGCAGATCCGCAAACTCCTCTGCCACGGCGCGGATCACATCCAGACTGTCGTCTTCACTGGTAAGCAGCGGATCTCCAAATGAGATTGAATGAAAATCTTCACAAAAGAGTAGCGCATCTTCCTTCATCTGATCATTCTCGATCCCGTTGATCACGTGTGTCGGCTGAACCAGTACATCCGTGATCCCATCCTGCTTCATCCGTTCCATTGCCTCTTTTACCGTATCAATAGAAACATGATCCCTCTTTTTCAACTTCTGAATGATCATGTTGCTGGTCCATGCGCGGTAAAGTGCATATTCCGGAAACGCTGCCCGCATATCATCTTCAATGGCATCGATCGTAACCTTTCTCGAATCATTATGAGTCGTTCCAAAGCTGACTGCCAGAATTGCTTTTTTCGTCTGTGTTGACATGATTTTTTTCCCTTCATATTGCGCGTTTAAACGCACATCTGCAATGTATGTTTCAAGCGTAGATATATTTTTCGGAAGCGGAAGTGAAGTCTTTAAGATCTGTTTTTTGCAAAGACTTTCAAAAAGCGCTAACACTGCAGGCGGTTCCAGATTGGTCTGTTTTAACGCCGCTTTGTTGGTAAAGACCTCTGCCGGCGTCCCGTGTATCAAAACCTTTCCGTCACAAAGCAAGATCACCTCATCGGCCCATTCGTAGGCATGATCCACATCATGCGTCGCCATCAGAACCGTGATCCCCTGCTCCGTCATCTGATCCACGATCCGGTTGACCATCGCTGTATGCCTGGGATCCAGCGCTGCCGCCGGCTCATCCAAAAGGATCATTTCCGGGTGCATGACTAAGATATCCGCGATGGAAACCTGCTTTTTCTGCCCACCGCTCAGGGCATGGGCCGGCTTTTCGCAAAAGGGCGTGATCTCCAGCCTGTCCATAACAGCTTCCACTTCTTCTCGCGCTTCTTCTTCGGGCACTCCGAGATTTAAGATTCCAAAGGAGATCTCCTGATACACACTGGCAGAGAAAAGCTGGTCATCCGGATCCTGAAAAACGATCCCCACCTTGCTTCTCAGATCAAGAAGCCCCTTTTTTGTATAGGAAATCTCCTTGCCATCGAAAGATAGCTTTCCGGACTCAGGTCTTAAAATTCCCACACAAGTAAGAAAAAACGTCGATTTTCCGCTGCCGTTTGCTCCCATCAATGCAATTTTTTTGTTTCGACCGATCTCTAATGTCAGACCGTTCAACGCATGTGTATGGTCGTCCTCATAGGAAACATAGAGATCCTCCGCTTTTAAGATGATATCGTTGTTATTCATATGCAGAATTTCCTCCATAATGCAAATATCAGCAGCGCTCCGTCAAACAGGATGATCCCTGCCACTGTTTTTTTCTTTGGCGGCTGATTTTTGGACAGTACACGGATGGTTCCATCATAACATCTGGCTTCCATGGAAGTAAACAGCTTTTCGGAACGGATCACAGAGCGGATCATCAGGGCGCTTCCAAGCATGCCAAAGGATTTCAGCGCCGTTTTATAATTCCGGTTTCCCAGACGGCAATGCTGGGAAGTGGTGATCGCAGAAGCTGTCTGAAGCAGTACAAAAATAAAACGATAGATTAGAAGCATCAGCTCGATCAAAAGCCCGGGACAGTGCAGTGCCCGTAAAACCTCCAGAATATCCGGCATCGGCGTGGTGAAGGACAAAAAATACAGGCAGGACACGGCGGCCATAGAAGTCAGGATCAGTCGCAGTCCATAGACAAGGGAATGGACATTTGTGGTCAGATACCACCCGCCCAGAGGGATCGCGAAAAAGTCCATAGGTGCACGACGGATGTGCACCATTACCGCCAGGGTACTCAGCAGCAAAAAAGCCAGCGGAAGCTTGAAAAAATGCAGATAACGGGAAAGAGGGATCCCCCCTTTGCATACGGTAAGGATCCCCATTACAAGCAGGACGATGCCTGCCACTGCGATGGAACGACTCATGACACAGATCAACAGTGTCATCATCGCAAAGGCAAATTTTTCGCCTGCATTTACGTATCGTAGTTTTGAATGGTAGCAAAGCTTATCTATGGCGATCATGGTTCCTCTTTCATCCACTTTTTACGTTCCACGAATCGTCCCATGAGAAAGGCGATGACACCCACACCCAGACCGGTCTGGATGCAGAAAAACAGGCTTTCTACCTCTCCCGGAAGTTCTCCGCCTATGAGTACCTCCAGCACCGGTGTTGCCCATGCCTCGTAGGAGCTGTCTACTTCTTCCACAACTACGCTTCCGGCATCATCTGATCCGCCAAATTCCGCGTTCTTTAAAGCAAATAACGGGACAAGCGCGATCAAAAATACGGCAAGGATCACAAGTAAAACGGTCTTTTTCATACTGTCTGTTCCTCCTTTAAAAATCCGATCTTCCGAAGCTCCGGCTTCGCATAGCTTTCCAGTCCCATGACGATCAGCATCGTAAGCAGTCCTTCGATGATGGCAAGGGGCACCTGGGTAGGCGCAAAAACCAACAGAAATTTGCCAAGCGCTGCTCCAAAAGTCGTGTCTGTATGATGTGCCAGCGCAAGCTGCACGGCAGTCACGCAGTACGTAAACAGATCGCCGGTGAAGGCAGCCAAAAATACACTGACACGCCGGTTGATCCGCGCTTTTCCACAAAGCTTATAGATCCCATAGGACACGAAAGGCCCCGCGATCGCCATGGAAAAGGTGTTGGCACCGATGGTGGTAAGCCCTCCATGAGCCAGCAGGATCGCCTGAAAAAGAAGTACGATCAATCCCAGGATAGAGACTGCGGAAGGTCCAAACAGGATCGCCCCCAGACCGGTTCCGGTCATGTGGGAACAGCTTCCCGTCACCGAGGGGATCTTTAGCGATGAGATCACAAAGATGAATGCGCCTGACATCGCAAGGAGTGTGATCAGACTGCGATGCTCATTCAGCTTTTTGAGGATCGAAGAGAATCCTGCGATCAGAAACGGTACGCACAGAGCCCCCCATGCGATACAGTATCCTCCCGGAAGATATCCTTCCATGATGTGCATGGCATTGACCTGCGGCACGATGCCAAAGACAAGTGCAAATACACCTGCCAGAATCCATAGATGTTTTTGTTTTTTACTCACTGTTTTCTCCCTTCTGAAATATAAATTGACAAAAAAACCTGCTGGGCGAACCCGGCAGGCCATCAGAAGAACAAGAGCGTATAGCAGTCCGCCACGCGGCAGAATCCACCTGCTATCGGTCACCCCGTTCTTACACATGGCCATCGTTCGTAACCTGTGTAATTCCTATGTATCAGGCAGGTCTTCTGACTCAGGCATCCGCACTGTATCCTGTCTTCCCGGTTTCCCAGTGACCTTTCGGCATACAGCTCCTCCCATACAGCGGCGTGACCGTGCGAGATTCTCACTCTGCTTCCCTATTATCCCATAACCAGGCTTACGAAACCTGTATGGGCACCTTGATACATCTCTGTTTTATGTACCGTCACGTGTTCTCACTATTTCAAAAGAAAAATGCTTCAAACTGTCTTTCCTACGGTACAAATATTATTCTAGCTCATAAATAGAATCTGTCAAGTTCTTTGAATCAAAAACATCTCTTTACAAGACTGCAAGCAAGAGCGTGCCGCCCGTGATGCAGAGCACTCCTACAGCGGATCTTTTTGTCAGCTTTTCATGAAATACGATCCATGAAAAGGCGATGGTCACCAGCATGCTCAGCTTGTCGATGGGCACAACCACACTGGCGGGTCCTTCCTGCAATGCCCGGTAATAGCACAGCCAGCTTTTGCCGGTCTGTTCCGATGATTTTTCTGCATCCTTTTTTGATATCATGAGCATGGTACCGACACCGATCAAAATCACGGAAACTGCCTTTCCCCATGTCAGTCCCTCATGCAAAAAGATCAACGCCAACAAAATGGTAAGTATCGTGCTGGATTTATCGATCGGCACCACTTTGTTGATATCTCCCATTTGCAAGGCACGAAAATAGCACAGCCACGATGCGCCGGTGGCAAGCCCAGACAAAACAAGAAACAGCAGAGTTTTACCGTTGATAGTTGTAATCCCCGACCATGCACCTGTAATCAGTACCATCAGCCACGAAAATAGTAATACCACAATTGTCCGGATGGCAGTTGCCACATCCGAATCCGTTTTTCGAATTCCGCATTTCGCAAGGATCGCTGTGATTCCAGCAAAAAACGAAGATCCGATCGCAAAAAATATCCACATATCTTTTGTCTCCCATCATATCTCCAGTATTTGCATATATATTATCCAAGAATATGCAGATATTCAATCAAAATCTGCACATTTATCTATAACAAACGCCCTACTCCGGGAATTTTCCTCAGAGTAGGGCGCTCATTTCATGAGGCATTTCACCCGTGCCTGCAACTCGGGTTATCGTTTTTGTTACTATCGGTTACTACGTTTTCCTTCCAATTCTGCAATGCGATCCAACGTTGCTTGAAGTTTCTGATCTTTCTCTGCAATCGTCTCATGCCATTGGTTTTTCCCATATTTCAATCACTTTCTTTCCTTTCACTTTAAGGAAAAATGGCATTCCTGGTCTAGCATCTGTATAAGTTTCCAAATATTTTTGAAATGCCTCAATTTTATACAAAATTTCAAGAAATATGTCAATACAACCTACAGTTTCACATCAACATTATGTCCAATAGGATCTGAAGTACTAATGTTTACACCATCTGGTATTGCATCCACCAATTCCTCTGAAACTGAATCATTCGTATCCACTGTAATATCCTGATTTTCTCCGGTTGCTTCTGATTTTTTATCTTCATCAATCTTGTCATCTGCAGTCTTCTTTTCAGTCTTATCCTTATCCTCAGTCTTTGAAACCTTCTGATCTGCCTTTGCAGCTTCTTCCATCTTCTTATTTGCATCTGCAAGTGTGGATACCTGTGCCGCCGTTGCCGCCTGAGCCTTTGCTTGTAAATCAGCCAGTTCTTCCTCTTTCTTTTCTGTACTTGCTCCTCTGCCTTTATCCATCTTAATTTCAGATTCCAACACACCTGCTTTGCCTTCCATTTGTGTTGCCATACTCCCCTGTACCTTTGCCTGTTTCATAGAGGAATCTGCGGAAATCATCGCCTGCATGCTTGCCTGTGACAGACCTGTTCCTTTCTTTGCTGATGTATTTTTTGTACCAGCCACCATATCATCCATTGATGATGATTTCTTACTCTGCTGTTCTTTTCTCTGCTCAATCTGGTGCTGTCTTAACTGCTGATTCAGGTTATTGATCTCCTGCTGTATTTCCTGTCTTTTCTTCATCTTATCTTCAATAGAAAGTTCCTCATTTGAAGATAATTCCTGCAACTTCTTCTGTGCATTTGCAATCTGATTCTGAATATTCTTACTCACAGAATCATTCGCCTGCGCCATTCCTATTGTTCCTGTCTGCGTATTTGTTCCATTGATACTGTTAATTCTCATTTTCTTGCTCCTCCTAGAAATAAAAATTAGAAATCCGTTTCTTAAAAACCTGTATGACACGACTTCTTATATATTCTTTCGGAACCTTCCCATGAATATAAAAGCGAGATGTTGTGAACCGACCTTTTTTTGTTGTGAAGCAAAAAGCAGAATGTGATCATTCAACCATAAGCATAATACTTAATATAAATTTATCTTCATCCTGCACTATATCAATGTCCCCAAAATATCTCTGTGCCACTTTACGTATATTCAAAAGTCCAAAGCCATGCTCCGATCCATTTTTAGTACTTTCTGGCAGTCCGTTTTCTTCATCCAAAACAATCTCTCCCATAAAGTTATTGCTGACTTCTATCATATAAGCATTTTTCTTTCGGTAAGATTTGATATGAACATAAGGCTTGTCACATTTCTCCGCTGCTTCTATTGCATTAGAAACTGCATTATTTACAATCGCACTGACATCGAAAGCATTGATTTTTGTCCCCTTCGGGTAATGAAAATCACATACAAAGGCGATTTCTTTTCCCACTGCTTCCTTTTGTTTTTCTGTGAGCACTACATCAGTAACCGGATTACCGCTTTTTACCTCTGTTCCGGTTTCGTCCAACTGTTTCTTTAACTCTGACAGATACCTGACGGCTTCTTGCTGCTCGTTTTTTTGGACAAGATTTTCCAGTACCATCACATGATTTCCCATATCATGCTTCAATCCACGAATATCACGATATAAAGACTCCACTTCTCTGATATGGCTTTCCATGCTCGCTACCTGTTCCGCAAGGAGAGCATTTTCTTTCTCTTTTCTGTGGCTTTCCTTAATGCTTTGATAGGACACAATTACTGCAATGATAGAGATGTATGATATGATCTGATACAGTGCCCTGATCCATTCATATTCTATATGCGCATTCCAAATATATCTCCCTGTATCTGATAAATAAGCAGTGGAAAAAAAACTAAATACGCCATATCCCAGCAATACAGACAACAAAGGGGCAATCATAAACCCCAATTCTTTCCAGCTCATATTTTCTTTTTTGCATAGATACACCCTATCTATGATGCTCACCAAAAATACCATCAGTAAAAAAAACAAAATAATGTAGAATACTTCCTCCACTGCATAACAGCCAAACAAAAGCATTGGTCTGGTTGAAATATAATCGGAAGCATCCATGCACTTAAGCACCACATTTCTCGGAATAATTGCGACGCCATGTGCAATCCACTGGAGCAGGTACATAACAAGAGCCAAAAATATTTTTTGTTCTACATTTCTTCGATCAAGGCAGTACATGACCGCAAATGCCGACACGGTGCCAACTGCATAAGCTATCATACTTTCCGTTTCATACGGAATAAAATACATAATCATCATAGCAGAAACATACGATGCTCCTACCGCTTTTGCAGTCCCACGGCTGGCTACAAACGGTCGTACCAAACGACAAAACATATATCCTGTAATCCACATAAGCGCTATGCTTACGATACATGACAGAACTTCCCAATACGTTTCTATATTTTCCATTTTGTCTAAACGCTTCCTTTCCTCTGATTGTATTTTAAGTATTGCTTTACAAACTCAGGGTAATTCTGTTTGGCTATCATTGCAGTTCCGTTTTCTAAAGTTACACAATTTGCATTATATTTTACAACATATTTAAAATGGACAAGATATGCTCTATGTGTCCGAAAGAAATCCACTCCTGCCATATCACTTAAATCTTGTAATTTTCCATAATATTCAATATCAGCATTTCGTGTGTGAATAATAACCTTTCTATTGAATACCTCAGCATACACAATATCACGCAAAAAAACTTTTATATGACTTCCTGCCGACTGTATCATCATATATTTATCGTCATCTTCGTTGGAAGAATTTTCTCCAATCGTTTTAATTGCTCTTTTCACAAC